>JAYVBW010000440.1:0-9230 GCA_043750255.1 Pirellula sp. | reverse complement strand
TGCATTTTCGAACGGATTTGGCGAATTGGACAAAGTATTCTGCAAAGCAAAAGTTAGGTAGCTGCTCAATAATAACCCTGGATGCCCCCAAAGGTTTTGACGGCAGACCGAATCTTTCCAACCATTTTCCCATCATAGCCGTTTCCGCTAGGGGACGACATTGGTTCGAAGTAGGTGTCCATCTGCATGCATTAGCATCCAGTCGTCAGTCGGCGGAGCGTCTGCCCCGCATTACAGTCCCATTTCTTTTAGTAAATACTTAGCATCATAGACAATTCCGGTGATCCAAAGCACATAGCGGATGTCGACGCCAATCGAGCGGCTGTAACTCTCATTCCAGGCAAAGTCGTTGATCGTTGCTTCAAAGGTTCTGTCGAAATTGACTCCGACCAATTCACCAATTGAATTGAAAACGGGGCTGCCTGAGTTACCACCAGTCGTGTCAGTGTTGTACAAAATCGCCACTGGAATTTGCCCCAATTTGGGATGAGTGAACCGACCAAAGTCTTTTGCGTTAAAGCGGTCTATGACTGCTTTGGGCGTGATGAACGGTTCGATGCCTGTTGTCTTGTCGATTACTCCCTGAAGCGTTGAAATAGGGGTCTTTTGAATTGCATCGGCTGGCGAATAGCCCCGCACTCGACCATAGGTGATCCTAAGTGTAGCGTTCGCATCCGGAACAAACTGCGTAGGCTGAAATGCCTGCTTTACCTCCATCAACGATCCGTACAACTGACCTAATCGACCATCCCGCTCTTTGTCCAAATCGCGAAGTGATTTATAAGTAGGATACAACTGAATCATTAGCTTCAAGACAGGATCCGCACTCGATTCAAGCTCGGATGGCGATTTCTTTAAGCACTCGTCCACAAAAGCTACATCGCTTAGCCGTGTCGATCCCACTAATGATTCGGCTCGTTTTGCAAAGGAACGACTGTCATCTAGCAATGACGAGAATGGCTCAATATCCCGGGCGCTATTGATCTTGCTCAACCGTTCCAGCATACCAGCAAGCATGATCGAATCGGTAGGTGAATGCCAATCGGCCACATCCAACTTCAACTGCTGCACGGTAAGATCCATGTTGCGATTCATATAAGGTGCTTCGCGATCCAAGTCTTCCTTTGCTCTTTCGACGGCCGCATCATAAATCGTAAAAGCAAACGACAACACGCGGCATGCAGATTTCAATTCACGCAAATGGATCTCGAGTGACCCCATCGACATCATTTCATCGTAGACCAAAGCAATATCCTTAAGAAGCGCCCCGTACTTTTCGCGGCGAATTGAGTCTGACTGAATAAAAGACTCCAGTTCCGACTCGGATTTTTCACGCGTTGCAACGATGTTAGCCCGCCGTAGTCCCAGCAATTGTCCGCGCGATCGTTTCTCTACATTTGCAAGCGACCTAGTCCGAGTAGCATGCAGAATCGCAACAGAACGATCCAGGGCGGCTGCCTTGTCCATTTCACTAATCTGCCAAGCATAGAGTTCAATGATGGCAGGCAATCTCACATCCTGTTCGTATTTCAAGAAGCTGGCGGTCTTTTGCCGAACCGTCCGACCAGGGTATCCGAGCAAGAACACGAAGTCTTCCTCGTTCGCTCCTTGAGGAGCCACTTGGATCACCCGTTTCGGATGGTAAGGCACGTTGTTTGAGGAGTAATCAGCCGACGATCCATCAGGTGCAGTGTAAGCTCGCATGAATGAAAAATCCCCTGTATGGCGAGGCCATTCCCAATTGTCGGCTTCACCTCCAAAAGCTCCCACCGAGACGGGCGGAGCGAACACCAATCGAATGTCCTTAAGATAAGTATACAAGAACAATACATAAGTCTTGCCAGCAAACATCTCGGCAACCTCGGCTCGTTGGCCTTTGCTCTCTTTCTCACTCGCAAGTTCGATTTCTTTTCGGCGTTTATCAATGGCTTGAGTCCGCTCCAAGAACGTCATCCTGTCCGTTACTACCGAGAGAACCAGTTCGGAAACGTCTTTGTATCCCTCGGTGATTCGAACCGTGTAGTTGGGCGCCAGCACTTCATCACTCAGCTTGTTTGCAATAAACCCATTCGTCAATAAATCGTTGGTGGATGTGCTGGCTTTTTGTATCGCATCGAATGCGCAATGGTGATTGGTGATGATCAAACCATTGCTCGACACGAATGAGCCTGTGCATCCATTGACGCGACAGATGCCATCGACCAAACTGACCTGCCCAGGATTGAATAGCTCCTTGGGGGTCAATTGCATCCCTTTATCCGCCAAGTTAAGGCGTGACAATTCGCTGATCGGATACATCCCTTCATCGCTCCATACGCGATTGCAAACGAACTGGCAAACGAGTGCAGCAATGAGCACTATCGACCGGCGAAACATGGCGGACCTGCGTGTTGGAGAAGGCGGTTTTGGCTAAAATGCTAGGCAGCAGTATATCCACCCAACCAAGCCTGCGCAGCCGCGTGCTCTATGTTTAACCTGCGCAGCAGCGGGCCGCTCTAAAACAAGCCACTTTCCGCAGCCTCCCGAATATCCAATCTCACACCTCAAACTGATAAGCAGGGTGCAAAAATTCAAAAGCCGCGAGTAAAACCGTTTCAAAAGCCCCATCCGCGGCTGCGCCGGTTAAACAATTAGGCCACGAACTCTTCCTCGCCGTCTGAGCCGGGTCGTTGTAGTTGTCCCGACTCCTCGAGCGTTCGCAGAATATCGACGATTTTCTGTTGAACCGCTTCGACGTCGCTGACCTTGACACGACCGAGGAAGCCGATTTCTTCCTTGAGGATTTCGGCTGCCCGAGTGGACATGTTCTTCATGACCTTGTCTTGCAATTGCTGGCTCGCTCCCTTGAGGGCCATGGCCCATTGACTCGTTTCGACATTCTTGAGAATCGTTTGAATGTCCTTGTCTGCAAGCTTCTGAATGTCTTCGAAAACGAACATCAATCGGCGAATCTCTTCAACCAACTCGGGATTGTCTTTGGTTAAGGATTCCAACACGATGCGTTCGGTTGCTCGATCGGTCACATTCAAGATTTCGGCTACGGCAGGCACTCCTCCAGCTTTGCGGAACGACTGACTCATGACCATCGACATGCGAACTTCTAGTGCGCATTCAATTTCCTTAATCGCTTCGGGATTAGTTTGCTGCATTCCTGCAATACGCTTAATTACGGATAATTGTTTCTGCTGAGGCAAACCGTTGAGGATACCCGCGCCCGTCGCGGCAGGCACATGGCAAATTACCACAGCTATCGTTTGAGGATGCTCGTCCATAATAAACGACAAAATATTCTGAGGGTCTGCCTTTTGCAAAAACCCAAACGGCAGCGACTCTATTGTTTGCTGGAGTATAGAAAGCATATCGGTCGCATCTTTACCGAGCGCTTTTTTTACTAATGACTTGGCTCGATCAAGGCCGCCGCTCGAGTGCCCGAGCGAACTGGGTTCGCCACCGAAAAACTCCGCGATGATTTCTTCTTGGATCTGTCCAGAAATATTGTCCAAATGAGCAATTGCCAACGAAACCAACTCCACTTGTTTCGGTGGGAGCTTTCCCAACAAGATCGCGGCATCGTCCTCTTCGAGAGCCATCAAGAGAACGGCTGCTTTTTGGATTCCACTCTGTTTTTCGATCACAAATATTCTGCTATTCGCTGAAGACCAATGGGACTACTCGTTCGGCCTGATTCATTCTGTCGTTACACCCAGTTGGCGTTCGATGATCCTCGACAGATTTTGCTACCCCAGCACAACAAATCCTGCCTGCATGACTCAAAGACTATTTGTGTTCTATCCATGGCAATCGGCAATACCCCCACTGTCCATGGTTTTCATCAATCCCAATCTCCAGCATGCTCAATCGAGGTCCGATCTCGGGAAAGAGCTTGTCCCGAAGCTGAGTTGCCAGCCACCAAGCAATTTCCTCTGCTGTCGTATTGACGATTGGCAAAAGCATGCAATCCTCGCGAGGAAATACCCATCGCTTCTTGCGAAAACGAACGGTTACTTCATCGTCCTCAGTGTCAACCTGAATCATCGCATGTTGGGTTGGCAAAAGCATGTGATGGTCGAGCTGCTTTACAAGTCCGGCCAGAGAATCGCGAAAGGCGATAAAGTCAATCACGTAGCGGTTCTCATCCAATTGGCCTTCGACCTCGGCTCGCACTCCGTAGTTGTGGCCATGCACACACTCGCAAATGTCCCCCGCAAACGTGATGAAATGGGCGGAAGAAAAAACCAGCAGTTCTTTTTGAAGTAGAACACGAAATATTGGCGTATTCGACATAGTTATGTATTTTTCAGTATTTGAGTTCGATGTGGCCGAAATCCGACGCCCGGGGCACTCTGTCGTCTAATTTTACCGTAACGATAAGAGTTAGCTGAAAAATCGAAAAAAGTCGGGTATCCTAATGAATCTACTTAGAGATAATTTTGCAAGGAACAAAATTCCTACCAAGATACCTGGCTCCAGTCTCGCCCACTTCGTATCCTAACTCACTATGTCTGATCAAGTTGAAGACGGCACCGAAGCGAAACTGGATCAAGCATTGCTTGATTTCATGCGCCGTTTCGATGCGGGACAAATCGAAGATCGCGAGGTTTTTTTACGGGAATACCCTGAACTAGAGACTCAATTGCGGACCCTGCTCGATGCAGCCGACTGGATTGAGAAGTTGGCTGGCCCAACTCTAGGCGAGCTCGCCAATTCGACATCAAAGTCTGCGAAGCCCACTGATCGACAACCAAAATACCTTTCGGACGAGACGCCCGACCCAAATGCAGTCACGATGCCACTGACATCGAGTGGAAAAGTAAGTCAGGTCCCAATTTCGCCTTACGATTCGACTTTACCACCTTCAAAAGACCCATCGGAATTCAGTCTTACTAGTCTCGGCAATACAAATAACTCGCAATCCATCCTGCCATATCGATTTGGGGACTACATCTTGGAGCAAGTGCTTGGACGCGGGGGAATGGGCGTAGTCTATCTTGCTTTCCAAGTGCAATTAGAACGCCGCGTCGCAATCAAAATGATCCGCTCTGGGTGTTTAGCAAGCGACGATGAAGTGAACCGGTTCCACACCGAAGCTCGAAGTGCCGCCAGTCTCACGCATCCAAATATCGTCACTGTTTACCAATGCGGTGAATGTGAAGGCCATCATTATTTTTCTATGGACTACATTCCAGGCACAGATCTTGCTAAGAGAATCTCGACTGGTCCCATGAGTCCTAAAGTTGCCGTTCGTTACGTGCGCGATGTCGCTCGAGCAATCGACTACGCGCATCAACAAGGTGTAGTGCATCGCGATCTCAAACCAGCCAACGTGCTCATCGATGAATCCGACGCCGTTGTCGTAACCGATTTCGGGCTAGCCAAGCAGATGGGGTCTGACAAGGGCCTCACTGCCACCGGAGCAGCGTTGGGAACGCCAAGCTACATGTCCCCGGAACAAGCGGCGGGCAAGAGCGAGGAACAAGGTGCCTCCACCGATGTCTATGCGATCGGTGCAATCCTCTACGCATTGCTGACCGGAGGACCGCCGTTCCAAGGGGATTCCGTCTTGAATACGATAATGCAGGTAATCCATCGGCCTGCACCGACCGTTCGTCAAAGCCATCCCAACGTACATTCGGATCTCGATACGATTGTAACAAAGTGCCTCGAGAAACTGCCATCCAGACGCTATCTGTCCGCGGGCGACCTGGCCGACGACCTTGACCGTTTTTACCAAGGGATCCCGATCACAGCACTGCCACCGTCCTTGTTTCGCCGATCTAAACACTGGCTAGCCAATGTCCCGTTGGTAGCGGCTATTACGGGAACGAGTAACGTCGAACCAACCCAATCGCAACGGGTCGCGCAAAACATCCTTATCGGTTCCATGTTGACTCTTGCGATGCTCTGGTTCGCTGGCGGACAAGTAGTTGAGTATTTCCGAAACAACAACCTGCCCGTAAGCCTGTCTATCGCGTCAGGAGCACCTGGCGGAATGTATTACGAATTGGCTGGCAAACTGGCGAATCGCTTGCAGGCCACCAGTGGCCGTGAACCTCATGTCATCGCTACCAACGGTTCCTTGGAAAACCTAAGACAGCTAATAGACAAAAATGCTCAAATGGCTTTGATGCAAGAGTCATCGGTTCGGTCCGATCAAGTCGCAGTGGTCGCGCCCCTTTTCTACGAAGCGGTTCATATCTTGGTGCCAAAAGACTCGACCATCCAGCACATCGTCGAACTTGCGGGCAAGCGGATCATGATGGGCACCAAGGAATCCGGAACACACCAAGCCGCAACTAGATTGCTAAAGCACTTTGACGTTACACCCGAAAACATTACCCTCGTGGAAAGCGATTGGACTCACATCGACCGGCTAGCAGATGCGGATGTGGTAATAGCCGTCACGAAAGTAGGCCAACAAGGAATCGTCGAATTGCTTAGGGACGGTCGGTATCGGTTGCTATCGATCGACAATGCTGCTTCTCTCGCTCTCAAAGAGCCCATGTTCCGATTATTTGAGATGCCTGGCAAGGCGTACGGGCCTGCAACCAACCCTCCAATTTTTACGCTCGCAACAACTGCGCTGCTGGTCGTTCGAAAGGATGCCCCTGCACGTTTGGTCGAGGAATGCCTCAACGCGATCTACAACGGAATGCCAGCCTCCGAAGGACTTATCGGGATCGATCTAGCCGCAAACTGGGAGGGATTGCCATACCACGAAGCGGCAAGAAAATTCTTTGCCGCAAGCTTGGGATCGCGTTAATACGCTTACTCGCGCGTCATCGCTTCATCCAAGTTCAAAATGGCCAAGCAGACTGCGGACAACGCCGCGTGCGTAGTCAAATCCAATGCCTTATCTCTCGAGGAATTTCCGACTTCGATGAATGCCTGGGCTGCCATCGGGTCATCGGAAAAAAAAGCGAACTGCTTTTGCATTGCATTTTGCAAGTGTACTAAATCGCTCTCCTGCGGAATTCTGCTTAAGACGTTTCGAAATGCATAGGTTATTTGTTCCGAGAGGGATTTAGAATGATGCATGCTGTTTTCTGCCAAAACACGAGCTGCCTCGACCCACGTTGGATCGTTGAGTGTCGTCAACGCATGCAGCGGTGTACTTGTGGCTGTTTGGCGCACTCGACAAGTCTGGCGGTTGGAAACATCAAACATGTTCGCCGGTCCGACAGTTCGTCTCCAAAAAGTGTAGAGACTGCGTCGATACAAATCATTGCCGCTCGACGCTGGATAACTAAAGTCGCGTTCTTTGGTAATGGCCAATGATTCCCAAATACCGTCTGGCTGGTAGGGATAGACTGGCGCGCCAGCAACTCGTTTGTCCAATAGCTGAGCAGCAGACAAAGACCAATCACGCAGGATAAGCGATGGCATACGAAATCGACTTGCTCGCCCAAACAGCCGATTTTCAATATCCCGAGTTCGAAGATCGCGTGTCATGCGGCTTGTCTGTCGATACGTTGCGCTGTTGAGAATGAGTCGTTGCATCGCTTTCATGTCCCAACCCGACTCTCTAAATTCGACGGACAGCCAATCAAGCAACTTCAGATGAATCGGAAACTCGCTTTGGACGCCGAAGTCTTCCGCAGTCTTGACGATGCCAATCCCGAACAGGTTTTGCCACATCCGATTGATCTGCACTCGAGCGGTGAGCGGGTGTTCCGGTGCCATCAGCCATTTTGCCAAGCCAAGACGACTACGAGGTGCATCCGCAGAAAGAGGTGGCAAAAAAGCTGGCGTATTGAACGTCACTTTGTCGGCTGGTTTGAGGTATTCACCGCGTGAAAGAACATGAGATTGGCGAGGCTTGTCGTCGCTCATCACCATAACTCTAGGTAAGTTGTTAGCTTTGTAGTCCGCAGATTGCTTTCGAACTTCGGCCAGTTTCCCAAGCACCGCAATCTTGTCATTGAACGTTGAACGCACTTTGTCATCAAAGTATTTCCGCAGTTCTTTCTCTAAAGTCTTCTTCTCGTCGTCGGATCGTTCCGACTCAGGTTTTTTTAAGACATTGACAATCGCCTCTGGTAAACCTTTGCCATCGGATGGCTCTCCATCAACAAATAGTCCCGCTCGCCAGCCAAGGTAGCAAGCATCCACGAGTGGTGCAGACTCCTTTTCGAGCGGAGCAATTTTCGCTTCAAACTCGGCGAACTTTAACTTATTCTCCTCAGTCGGCAGTTCTAGAAATGGAGCTCCAACGCGAATACGGGACGAGAAGAATTGCGGCACTCCCGTTTCTGGGACGCGATTAAAGGCATCGAGCAAACTGTAATAGTCGACTTGTGTTATAGGATCGTATTTGTGATCATGACATTGCGCACAGGCCATCGTCAGGCCAAGCCATGTAGTGGCAGTCGTATCGATACGATCGAATAGCACGACAAACCTTTGCTCCTCGGCAATCGCTCCTCCCTCACCGTTGAGAAGATGGTTGCGATTAAATCCGCTGGCAATTTTCTGTTCGTTGGTCGCATTGGGGAGCAGGTCACCAGCGAGTTGCCAAATCGTAAACTGATCGAACGGCAAGTTGTCGTTGAACGCGCTAACGACCCAGTCTCTCCAAATCCACTGCCACGTATCGCCATCTTGCTGAAAGCCATTGCTGTCTGCATACCGAGCGGCGTCTAACCAGCCCAGGGCCATTCGTTCACCGTAGTGCTCGTTGGCAAGGAGTTGATCAACGAGTTTCTCGTACGCTTTGGAGTCTTTGTCGGCAACGAACGCATCGACTTGTGTGGGAGACGGTGGCAGACCGATTAAATCGATGTAAAGACGTTTGATGAGTGTCGCTCGATCGGCTTCGGGAGAGGGGGTGAGACCCTCTGCTTCGAGCTTAGATAAAACGAAATGATCGATGGGGGTACGCGGCCAGTCGCTCTTCGAAACCTGCGGAAGTTCAGAGCGAACAGGAGCAATAAAGGCCCAATGGTTTGAGTAGGCTGCACCTTGGTCGACCCATTTCGCGAGCAGTCTTTTTTGCTCGATCGAGAGTTTTCGGTTCGAGTTGGGTGGTGGCATTTGCTCGTCAGCATCGGTCGAGTGAATCCGCGAAATGAGCGAACTATCGACGGCATTTCCGGGCACGAAAGCACGGGATTGTATGGCAAGCTCGCGGATATCGAGTCGCAAATCGGCTTGCCGCTTATTTGCATCTTGGCCATGACAGTAAAAGCAATTTTCAGCCAGGATGGGGCGAATGTCTCGATTGAAGTCGACCG
>JAYVBW010000439.1:0-2963 GCA_043750255.1 Pirellula sp. | reverse complement strand
GATGCGTGGACTTCCGCAGGGCAGATGAGGCTGGTTTCATTCCAAACTCCGACTGCAGAAGTGAAAACAAATGATGAGGTGAAAGCAGAACCCTCTGGCACATTGGCCCCCGCAATTCCAGTTACATCGGCGGAGGATGAAGCTATTCTCAAAACATCTTTCGACCTCCAGTTCAAAAGTGGCAAAGGCGGAACGGCGAGAATGAATTCTTTGCAGGTCTCCGAGGCACTGATTGCAGCCGCCCAGTCGATACAAAAAACGCTAGTCACTTCCCAAATTGAGAAAACTCCAAAGGACGCAACCGGTTGGACTCCGGAATCCTTGATTGGATATCCTAGTTGGAAAGTTACGCTGCCATTGGATGCGACGACTGCAAATGCAGTTGTCGGAAAGATGAAAGAGACTTTGCGATCGCAACCGGTTTGGGAATCCGTTAGCAAAATCGAGTCTCGGGTTGCGGGCGAAATGCAACGGCGAGCCATCGCTGGCCTGTTGCTCAGCATGGTATTTATCGTGGCTTACATATGGTTCCGATTTCAGCGCTTGGCTTATGGTGTCGCAGCGGTAATCGCAATCTTCCACGACGTGTTGATCACGCTGGCCTTTATTGCAGCCAGTCATTGGCTCTTTCAACCGTTCGGATTCCTACTCATCGAGGACTTCAAGGTTTCACTAACCACCATCGCAGGTTTTTTGACGATCATAGGCTACTCGCTCAACGACACCATCGTGGTGTTTGACCGAATTCGCGAGGTGAAGGGTAAAAGCCAAAACTTGACAGATCAAATGATCAATGCGAGTGTGACGCAAACATTGAGCCGGACTTTGCTAACATCCTCGACTACCATCTTTGCTATATTGCTGATGTACATCTACGGTGGTGAAGGCATCCACGGATTTGCGTACTGTCTCTTTATTGGAATCGTTTTCGGCACCTATAGTTCGATTTTCATTGCTTCTCCGATCCTGATGTGGTTTGTGAAGAGGGAGCAAGCCGCAAAACTCGCGGGGAAAGTAAATGGTTAGTCGATGACACACTACGAAATCAATACGCTACACTTAAATGGAAGGTCCGGGAGTACGTCCCCCGTTCCACTCAGTTGAAGGTTCTTCCGCTAAAGGAATTTGAAAATGGCACTGGAAAATTCACAATTAGAAATTGTTGATGGCCCCAAGTCCAACTGCTGCAAACTAACCTACGTCATGGGTGGATTGCTATGCGGAATCGTATTGACAATCCTGTTAGCTGCGGCGTTCTGGATCGGGCGACAGACCACGAGCGACCTCGTCGAGCAATCAATTTGGAACGGCATACCTAGGGATCGAGTCCCTCCGGAGTTTCTTTCTGCTACTGCAACGCACGGTGGAACCAACATGGCTGCATGCACAGCGATGGTCGGAGACGATGCGGAAGGATTCTTTACGTTGGATTACCTAACGGGCGACCTTCGCGGTTGGGTGTACTATCCCAGGCAAGCGGCTTTTGGGGGGATGTTCATGACCAATGTGATACCGCAGTTGGGACAAAGCAAGAACCCAGAATATCTTCTAGTTAGCGGCGGAACCGCAGCAGCTCGTCTTGGCGGAAACGTTAAGCTGGCACAATCGTTGATTTATGTGGTCGACACGCGTTCAGGCTATTTTGCGGCTTATACGGCACCATGGAACAGCAGCCTAGAAAATTCCTCTGGCAGTCCTCAAGGCGGACAAATGATCTTTGTCAGCGGTGGTCAGATTCGGGAATCCAACGCTGGCGTCAAGAAGCCAGTAACCCCTATGCCGAACGCGGCAGCACCTGGTGGCAAGATCCCAGGTGCCGCCGATCCAGCAGCTCCAATCAACCCAGCATTTCCAAACAACCCTGCAGCTCCAAACAATAAAAAACCCAAGTAAGTAACGAGTAGATGGCAATAAGCGAATGGGTTAGCGGACGAGTATTCAAGTTTGTCCATGGAAATAATCTTGTCTATAACACCTGTTGGGAAGATCCTAGGTTGGATCGGCAAGCGCTTGAACTGACCTCTCAAGATCGTGTCTTGGTTATCACCTCGGCAGGCTGCAATGCACTGGATTATTTGTTGGCTGGTGCTGGACATGTCTACGCAGTCGATATGAATCCTCGTCAGAATGCTTTGCTTGAACTCAAATTGTCGGCGATCCGAAACCTTGACTACGATCGCTTCTTTCAAATGTTTGGCCAAGGTTACTTGCCGAATGCGGAATCGGTCTACGCTTCGCATTTAAGAAAATCGCTTTCTCCAGCGAGTCGGAAATATTGGGATCGATGGATTCGATTTTTTGACAACTCAGCTAAATCGTTTTACTTTCGAGGAACGTCCGGCGCATTCGCCCGGATGATTGGAATCTACATCAATCGGATCGCTCGATGCCGCAAAGAAGTTCAGGAGATCTTGGATGCACCATCGCTGGCGGAACAACAGGAAATCTACTCAAGAACTCGAGGCAAGATCTGGTCCAAAACTCTTCGGTTTGCAATGAATCGCGACACGACTCTCAGCATGCTTGGTGTCCCCAAGGCTCAACGCAGACAGATTGATGAGCAGTATCCAGGCGGCATTGTGAAGTTCGTTGAGGATTCGTTGGATGCTGTATTTTCCAAGATTCCGATTCAGGATAACTATTTTTGGCGAGTGTATATAACTGGCAGCTACACGCCTACTTGCTGTCCCGAATATGTGAAACAGACCAATTACGAAAAGCTTCGAGATGGATTGATTGACCATCTAACGGTCAACACAGACTCCGTCCAAGGATTTCTCGAAAAGCACGACGGGCAAATTTCTCGGTTTGTTTTGTTGGACCACATGGATTGGTTGAGCGATCACTATTTCCCGCTTCTTGAATCCGAATGGCAATCCATCTTGAGTCGAGCCGCGCCCAAGTCGCGCGTCCTGTGGCGTTCCGGTGGTTTGAGGACTGATTTCATGAACGACGTCACCGTT
>JAYVBW010000438.1:0-3376 GCA_043750255.1 Pirellula sp. | reverse complement strand
TCACGGGGGATTTAATGATCAGCCGAAGGGCGCTAGCCCACGGTTATGGTCGCAATGACAACCGTGGGCTAGCGCCCTACGGCTAATGAATAATCCGGGCTAGGAGTTCTGATCATGACATGATTGCAGTGATTGGATTGCCGTAATCAATATCAAGTCGCTTTCGACCTGGAATCTCTAGACGCCGTGCTTCCAATCCCATTAGATGCATTACCGTCGCATGCACGTCGGTGACGTAGTGGCGATCCTCGACCGCGTGAAATCCCAGTTCATCCGTCGCACCATGCACGACTCCTTTGCGAAGCCCGCCGCCTGCCATTGCAATCGAAAACCCATAGGGATGGTGGTCTCGGCCATTGGCTCCCTCCGCGCCAGGTGTTCGGCCAAATTCAGTAGCAAGCACCACCAAAGTCTCATCCAGAAGCCCCCGCCGTTTGAGATCGGCTATCAAGCCTGCAATTGGCTTATCGATTTGTGCAATTTGCTCTCGATGTCCTTTTTCCAAATTGCTATGCGCGTCCCAGGCTCCGGCGGTGCCATTGCTCCCGTGGAAAATCTGCACAAAGCGAGTTCCTGTTTCGACCAGTCGACGGGCAACCAAACATTGTCGGCCAAACGTATCGGTGGGAGCCGTGTTGACTCCATACAATCCATGAGTAGCCACCGTTTCCTGCTCGACATCGACTAATCTTGGAATCGAAGACTGCATTCGAAACGCGAGTTCGTACGAAGCAACCCGGGCACGAAGTCTCGCGTCGTCAACGGATTCCTCTTGCGCTATTCGATGCAATGAGCGAAGCAAGTCGAAGTTGCCTACCTGCTCCTCGTGGTAAACACTCGAACCCGGTGATGCGTATGGCAGCGGATTGTTTCGATCAACCGACAAAGGTACACCGGCAAACTCCGGACCAAGGTAATTGCTGCCATGTCCCCCTGTTCCACCGCAACAGTCCGCCAGCGGCGTTCCCAGCACAACGAATTGCGGAACGTCATCGCTTAGGCCAGCCAGTCCATACCGAATCCAACTGCCGATCGTCGGAAATTGTCCTTCTAGCGCATGCCGACCCGTATGAAACTGCAACTGTGCTCCGTGATCGTTGTCCGTCGTCCACATGCTGCGTACGATCGCTAATTCATCCGCAACGCTTGGCAAGTGCTGAAACCAATCGCTCATCAAAAGACCACTCTGCCCACATGCACGGTATCCTACCTGCAAGGGATAAATAGTCGGCTGAACTTTATGTTGACCCACGACGAACTCACGAAGATTGTCGCGAATGAGCGGATTGTTAGCCGCGTCCTTGTAGGGCGTTTCGGATATCGATTTGCCCGCGTACTTATTGAGCTCCGGCTTCGGATCAAATGACTCCAAATGACTCATGCCGCCTACGAGAAAAATCCAAATGACACTCTTGGCACGCGGCTTGAAATGCGGGTTGCCTACCGGTGGTCTGAATGCAGGATCGCTTGAAACGACCGTTTCGTCCGCTAGGCTGAAACGGTTACCCATCAGGGAACTCAATGCAATTCCCGAAACGCCAGTGCCTAGATGCGCAAGAAAATCTCGACGGCCGTAGTCTTGATTGATCATGGATGCCTACCTCAGCTACCGAATGGTTACAAAGTCGTGATGATTGAAAAGGACATTGACTAGATTCTCGCGAGCACGGATGTTCGGATCCGGCGATGGCGGAGGTTCGAATGGCTTGCTGCTCGGAAAGGCTGTCAACGATATGGATGCGAGTAGACGCGACTGAGTTTCCAAAAACCCAATGCATTCATCCAATTCTGCGGTGCTTGGTAGTCGGCACAAAATGGAACGGAATGCGTGACGGATAAAGCGATCAGGCTGCTCCAGCAACGCGGCATCTTTCTGAAGCCATCGATTGGCAAGTCGACGCGATTGACTAATCAACAGTTCGCTGTTCGATAACGCTAACGCCTGTTGGGGCATAATACTTTCGGTTCGACGGTAGCATTCGTTTACGTTCGCCAAGTCAAATTGCCGCAGAAAAACGGTGTTCTTTTCTTTAGAAGTTCTGAAGTAAAGACTTCGACGAAAATTGGACGATTCTTGATTGGGGTCAATATCGGGGCCCCCCAGTGCGACATCAAGACTTCCTGCAATCGACAACACGCTGTCTCGTACAACCTCCCCCTCCATACGCCGTACATTTGAGCCGACATACTCAAAATGAGTGACGCCTGTGGAGTACGGTGCATTTGCCTGCCGGTACGTCTTACTGGTAACCATCAAACGATGCAAATCTCGAAAATGCCAACGGTCTTTCACAAATCGCACCGAGAGATAATCCAACAAATCTTGATACTCAGGCCTTGGTGAACGTAGACCAAAGTCAAACATGTTGCTTACAATCGGCTGTCCAAAATGACGAAGCCAAAGGTGATTTACCGCCACTCTCGCTGTGAGCGGATTCGAGTCCGATGCGATTCCCCTGGCCAACTGAAGCCTTCTGCCGGTCGAGGTTTTAGGATATTGTTCGCCTGATGCGGTAAACTCAATAGACGGGCTACTAAGGCAAGCCGCCTTGGCTTTTTTGGAGGCTGCATGTTTTTCTGCTAACACTTTCTCAGCGGTTTCCAGTTCCTTCTTCTTGCCGTCGATTGCCTTGACTTTAGCAACTAGCTGGCTTTGTTCAGCAAGCTCACTTTCTGCAACAGCCAGTCGCCAGTTACGCTCAGTGAGTGTCGTCGACTGCCTGATTGATTCTAGCTCTTTGGGATCGAGATTGTTCGCGATGCCAGCCAACTCTGCTTCTCTACGAGATTGGATGAAATTAAGTTCTTTGATGGCGGCGCTAAGCTTAGCAATTGTCGCCGATCGATCCGCTTCGGTTGTTTCACCCGTAAAGCCAGAAACGGTTTTAGAAACCTTTTCGATTGCCAAATCAACGTCTCGCTTCTTCGCATCGTAAACAAATTGCTGTGATTGAGGAAACCACGCCACTACTGGCAACTCAAGTGGCGAACTGGTAACCGGATGTCCACCAAAAAGGGTTGGCAATCCCGGTTCAAGCGGGCGAGTCGTATCGGGATTCTTTTCGTTACCCCGAACAAAAAGATGAGTCGGAGTTGTAAGATGCTTGTCAAAAACTCTTGCCATGGATTCTGTTGTTACTGCCTGGTTAGTCAAGGAACTCGGAATTGGGTCGATGCGAATATCGTGTGGTTCAAAGAAAGCTCTAAATCGATAGTAGTCTTTCTGGGAGATTGGGTCGTACATGTGATTATGACATCGAGCGCAATTGAATGTCGTGGCCAAAAACGCCTTACCGGTGTGTTCAATCGTGTTTTCGATCCAGCTATTGCGACTGAATTTGTACCAATTGCGAACCAAGAAACCGGTTGCTCGGAT
>JAYVBW010000437.1:0-2477 GCA_043750255.1 Pirellula sp. | reverse complement strand
CGAACCGGTAACCTGGTGAATGGCGTCATATAACACTTCCGCTGGCAAACGACGGGGCAACGCGTGCGAATAGTTGCGGTCATCGTCTGCATTCCATTGGTTCGATTCCATCGCGAGCTGATAGATTTTCGAACGACAAATCGTTCGTACAAGATGCCTAACGTCAAACCCATGCCCGACAAAGTCCTTTTCTAAAAACTCAACGAGCTCAGGGATGCTTGCGGGGTTTCCTGCCCGGATATCATCGATAGGCTCGATAAGACCTTTACCGAGCAGATATCCCCACATTCGATTCACATAGCTACGAGCGAAATAGGGATTCTTTGGACTAGTAAGCCATGCACCAAAATGTTGTCGTCGAGAGGCATCTGGTTCGACAGTGTATTCCGATTGAAACGGAAACTTGGGCGCAACAACTTGTTGTGTTTTTTGGTGCTTCATTTCGACCGTGCCAGCATCCGATACTACTTCAAAAAGTGGTTTTGCTCCGTCGACGGCCGTCCCGCCAATTGTCTTGTCCCCAGAAGCATCGTCTTTCTTTAACGATACTTGCGAGAAATAAGCGGCTGTTTCGTAATATTGATCCTGGGTCCAGCGCTCGAACGGATGGTCATGGCACTTATTGCAATTGAAACGCACGCCCAGAAATAGATGCGTCGTGTTCTCAAGAGTATCTTCGGGAGTTCGCAAGATCTTATAATACGACGCTGCGGGGTTTTCGCGATTAGAGCCGGACGCCGTAACGATATCATGAACAAACTTGTCATAGGGCTTGTTGGTGGCAACGCTCTCTCGAATCCATTCGCGGAATTTAGTCGCTCCCTCCTTACCCAAAAATTTCGAATTGACTTGCAATAAATCCGACCACTTGCTGGTCCAATGGTCGATAAACGCTTCGCTGGCAATCAACTGGTCAATAAGCTTTTCCCGCTTTTGTTGATTCGGCGTTGGGTCCGCCAGAAACGCTCGCACCTGATCGGCGGTTGGCGGCAGCCCCGACAGGTCCAAAGTCACTCTTCTCAGGAAATCCGCATCATTGCAAATACCAGACGGCTTGATCTTCATGCGTTCCCATTTCGCGGCCACAACAGTATCGATGGGGTTTTCGGAGGTTGTGGGCTGCCAGTCGAAACCGGATCGATCCCCCATGACGGTCAACGTTGTCGCGGAATAAGCTCCCTCATATCGAGCCAATATCGGGGCCTCACCTCGACGAATCGCTTGGATACGTCCACCCTCGATCACCGCTGCAACCTCACCGTTTCCGGTTTCAATGTAGGCCTCCCGAGTTACGTCGCGCGTTTTGCCATCTGGATAAGTCGCAACCACACGAAGCTGCTGTACAGCCCCCGGCATAGGCGCAATAGGATTCAGAGGGGAAAGCTCTATTCGAGCAACTTTCGTACTGGATGCGTTCACCTTGGCTCCTTCCGCAATCCACTGTCGAATGACGAGCGCATGGTTGTCGCCTGCGTCAAACAGTTTGCCACCTACGTGTGCCACCAACCCCAACGGTTTTGTCATGATGAGACTGTCGGTTGGGGATGACGGGTTGATGCGTCTGCCAGCCAAATCGTCCGACAATGCTCGGACGTCGTAAATAGGATCGTATCCACGAAGAGACAGTTTGAATCCTCCTTTGCCAGCTTGAGCACCATGACAAGTTCCTGCGTTGCATCCAATACGAGAGAGTACTGGGTTCACGTCCCGAATGAAGTCCATTGACTTCCCTGCATCCATTGCAACCGTTACTGGCAATGTCTTTTTGTAGCCGCCGATCTGGATTTCGATATTGCAAGTTCCGTTTTCCAGCGGTTGAACCCATCCACGTTTTGATAACCATATATTCGAAGCCGAAGTAGAAAGCGACGCGACCCGGGTTGCATCGCGAACTTCGCCATTTTCCAATGTAGCGGATACCGTGATCTGAGCGGAAGCGTTCCAAGAATCCAACTCAAGCGATGCCGGTCTGACTTCGATGGCTGTCACTCGTGAAATCAAGAAACTGTCTACTTCTTTGAGGAACTCGGACGAAGCGCGTTCGTTGGTGTGGACAGCCGCAATCTCAGAAAGGCGTTTCATTCGAAGGTCTGTAATCAATCCCCCATCGGTGGCGTTCGTCGTAGAGCTAGGGGTGACATCCATATCGAAAACAGATTCGCTATTGGCACAGTTCCAAACGCGGAGCCGACCGTCGGAACCGCCAGCTGCAAGTCGACCGTTGGAGTCCAATGCAATCGCATAAATTGCAGCAGTAGGTATCGTCCAAGTAGCGACAACTTTTGGTTGAGCAGTAACATAGGCTTCGAGCTTTTTCTTCTCGTCGGCATTGAGTGACGCAACACGTTTCGCCTGGATATCTTTGATCTCCTTTGGCAGTTCTCCATCCACGTCATACGACCAGACTTTGATAGTGCTCTGATTATCAAGCGTCGCGGCAGCGGCCAAATAACGGCCGTCAGGGCTGATGGCAACGC
>JAYVBW010000436.1:0-5703 GCA_043750255.1 Pirellula sp. | reverse complement strand
TGGTCCGCAATCATCCCGCAAACTAGCAGTCTGTTGCCGCCTTCCAATCCAGCCAATGCGGAAACAACAAATTTTTGCTTTGGGTCGACAATTTGAACTTTGCTATCCAGCGTCAGGTATCCAGACTGATGTCGATAGACATAGACGCACTCATCCTCGGCTCCGCTTACGAATAGTTTGCTGCCATCCTCGCTAAAACGAAGCCCCTGAAATGTCTGGTCAACTACCACCGAAGAAGTCATTTTTTTTTCAGAGATTGACACGATTCGAATTTCGTGCGTACCCCAGCCGGAATGAAGGATTGCAGCAAACTTGCCATCCGGTGTTAGCTCCATACGACTCGGGAAATCGCCTAGATCTATTTGTTGCCCCGCTGGCCGCAAGGACCAGCCGTTCGGTAGCAGGGTCTGCCCGTTGCTTTGCAGTCCTGGAAGCCGGATTGGACTTTTCCTAACAATCGACTCCTGAGAAAAGACTGTGCTTTGAAAAGCGATCGCAGCATACGAACCGAGGCAGAACACAATAGTTAGAAACCGAAAATCATTCATTATTTGTCACGTAAAAGTGGAAATGGGACGGTGGGTTGTCGGCTAAGTCGCTTTCAATTTGTCATTTTTAACAGAATATTGTTTTGCTTGGGAAGTCGAAGCGAAATATCATCGACTCTTCACAATCGACGGTCATAAAAGACGATCACCACAAGAACACAACGGGGGAGGGCAGATGTCGACAATGGACAAGGTACGGAAACGGAAATCCAAAAACTTATAGATTTATTTGGTAGAAGACATAGAAACGAACCATGCATCAAAGGTGGGATCAGGTACGTTGAAAGCCTCTCCTGAGTTTCTGTCGGCCTTTAGTAAATCGACCAGATTGGTAAGCTAGTGGCTCAGGATTGACAGCGTCGATAAATCGATTGCATTCTGCGTCGCCGCAGTTATTATCTCTAGATAGTCGGCCATGCCGATCCTCTCTTTCTATTCAGCAACGAGGGTAATCGATATGGAAAATATTTGTGTTAATGATGACATCGTGCTTCAAAGCGAATCGAATCCACCCAGTGAAATTATGGATTCACTGACTCCTGCCTTTTCACTTGCGGATGTTCTGATAGATGTTTTGGATCTACCTCGGAAGCTTTTCTTGATTTTCTTGGTTGCTGCTTGGTTATTCGCAATACTGGAATTCTTTTCTTGGTGGTGTCGTGCCGAGCACGTCGTCGGTCCGCTTAGATTTGTATTTAATACGTTACTCGTTACATGGAGTATTGTCGTTCCTTCCTACTTTCTTTTTTTTGCTTTACGAATGAAAAGGGTTAACCCAAACGTCCCCTTACCCACTCATTGGAGAGTCGCAGTGATTACCACGCGTGCACCTTCTGAGCCTTTTGAAGTCGTTAAGCACACGCTCGAGGCGATGTTATCACAAAGATACCCACACGATACTTGGCTGGCCGACGAAGACCCTACGGAAGAAGTATATGAGTGGTGTAGAGCGCATGGTGTACGCGTGTCGACTCGAAAGAACATTGAGGCGTATCATCGCGATTGCTGGCCGCGGCGCACAAAATGCAAGGAGGGTAACTTAGCTTATTTCTATGATCAAATCGGCTATCTGCATTACGACATCGTAGTTCAATTAGATGCCGACCACATCCCTGAATCCGGCTATCTGGATGCGATGTTGCGTCCTTTTGTCTTGGAGTCGGTTGGTTATGTTTCTGCACCGAGCATCTGCGACAAGAATGCGAAATTGAGTTGGGCCGCTCGAGGCCGCCTTTATTCGGAAGCCGTTATGCACGGTCCGCTGCAATGCGGTTACACGAACGGGTTTGCACCTTTATGCATCGGCTCCCATTACGCAGTGCGTACGTCTGCCCTTCGAGAGATAGGAGGGCTTGGTCCAGAACTGGCTGAGGATCACACTACGACACTTATGATGAACAGTCACGGCTGGAGGGGAGTTCATGCTCTTGATGCCATTGCACACGGCGATGGACCACCGACGATTGCCGACTGCCTAACGCAAGAATTTCAGTGGTCGCGAAGCTTGATGATTGTCCTACTATCGCTCTTGCCTCGATACTGGAAAGGTCTTTCTTGCGGTAAACGAATTCAGTTTCTTTTCTCTGAGTTGTGGTACCCTGTGTTCGCGCTTAGTATGCTGATGGGGATCTTGTTACCACTCCTTGCAATAATATGGAATCAGCCCTGGGTCAATGTAAAGTATATCGACTTTTTGCTGCACACTTTGCCTCTCTTGTGCCTGTCGGTAGCGATTCCTGCTTTTATGAAACACGCAGCAATTTTGCGACCTGCTACAGCCCCACTTTTTAGCTGGGAGGCGGCGCTATTTCAAATCCTACGCTGGCCATGGGTTGTTTACGGCTCTTTAATGGGGGTGAGGATGGCCATTTACCCGAGTACAGTAGAGTTCCGCGTAACGCCTAAGGGAGCATTGCGCCAAAGATCACTCAGCTGGAAAGTTCTTGCACCCTGCATCGCGGTCTTAGCAGTCACATTCACCCCGACACTACTAGTTTATGATGCCGGGGCGGCGAAAGGATACTACTTTTTTTTGATTATCATTCAGATTATTTACGTTGCAGCGCTCGCTGGGATGGTGCTTGTCCACCGCCACGAGGTTTCCAAGGCTTCGAACTCTCACAGACTCTAATATGTCAAACACGGTTAATCAACATCAAACGACGGCAGATGGACGGCCTGGTGTCCAAATAACCTTTATCGCCCTTCTTTCCATCCTTCCGTTGATCATGATCATCTGCAACGGTAAGGATGCGTTGACCATCGTCTCGGACAGCACACAAAACGGATTGCAAGGGCCCGATGGAATCGTCGCGTCGTCCTTGGCTCATACAACTCCTACTCTTGTCGCGCGAGCGAAACCACTCAAATTTGGAATTCATGACCCTGGCAAAGTATTTGATACGGATGGCAATTTAAAAATTAGGCACATTTATATTTCTTGGGTCAATTTCGATGCCGAGCTTCTCTCGGAAAAGTTGCGAGAATTTGAGATCCAAGGCTTTGAGCCGATGATTACCATCGAGCCTTGGCAAAAGAATGATTCAACCACTCCACTTTTGCCAGCCATTACGAACGGCGACTATGACGACACAATAGATCGCGTGGCTCTAGCAATAGGCGTATTGACGAAACCGGCGTTTCTCATCTGGGGCCATGAAATGGATCAGGACATCACTATCCGATATCCCTGGTCATCTTGTTCGCCGAAGGAGTATGTCAAAGCCTACCGTTACGTTGCAGATCGAATTCGAAAGCAGGTCACAGTGAAGCATCAATGGGTATGGACCGGGGTTATGAAGGAAGGCTCCTGCGAGTTCTGGCCAGGAGACTCGTATGCTGACTTTATTGGCATGCCGATTTACAGCTTTCCGTCCTGGGATCAGACGACATATGGTTACATTCGAGATTTCAATTCGACATTTAGTGACAAAAAGCGTTTCGTTGCTGAATTAGGCAAGCCCATCATCATTACGGAATTGGGCGTAAACGGAAGTGATGATTTTGAGAGCTTCTGGCTTCACCAAGCTTTTATTGGTCTCGACCGTCAACCCGACCTCGAAGCAATTGTCTTCTTCTATGCCAAGGATTCGGACGGAGTTTGGGGCGAAAAATGGGACACGCCCGATTGGCGAGTGAATCCAAGCTTGCTAATTGGCTTGGTCGACTGGAAAGTCGGTCAAGCTCAAAGCCGCTGAGCTCCCGAACGTCGTCGCATATTAAATACTTTTTAGAATGTTTTAACGAGGTATGTCATGTCGAGTTTAGTACCAGTCATGTGCCGCCAATCAGTGCTCCACAATACTCTACGACGGGCTTTCACCCTTGTAGAATTGTTAGTCGTCATCGCAATTATCGGCACCCTCGTTGGGCTTTTGTTGCCAGCTGTGCAGGCTGCCCGCGAAGCGGTTCGCCGAATGAGTTGTTCGAACAACCTAAAACAGCTTGGCCTATCTATTCACAATTTCGAAAGTGCAAATAAACGGTTACCGCCAGGTGCAATTTGGAGTGGCTCGGGCAATAAGAAAGGGTCGATCCTGATCTACTTGCTGCCATATCTGGAGCAGGACAATTTATACAAACAATTCGATTTGACTCAGTCAAACACGGATGGGGCGTTCCTTCCGAATACCACTAAACCGATTGGCAGTAATCCGGTTTCCGTATTTATTTGCCCCAGTGATAGTCACCCGTCAAATCCATATGGACTCTCAATGCACAACTATGCTGCCTCAAGAGGTCCAACCATGGTATTCAATAACCCTTCATGCTTCTGCGATTTTGTTTGGAAATCGCTTGCACAAGCCCCATTGGATGACCCCAACAATTTCGCAGGTCCTTTCACCCGGGTTGGCACACGCGTGCGCCTTAGCGAAATTACCGATGGACTAAGTACAACGATTTTTTTTGGTGAAGTTCGCCCCAAGTTTTCTGAGCATATTAGAAATGGTTGGGCACAATCTAATAACGGAAACGGATACTGCACGACACTTATTCCGATCAACTACGACACTAGTAATGATTTGTCATCTGATCCATGCCGCCGATCCTATAACTGGAATACAGAGGTGGGTTTCAAGGCTGCTCACACCGGAGGCGCGCAGTTCCTCCTTGGCGACGGTAGCGTCCAGTTCATTTCCGAGACGATCGACCACAGCACTTTTCAGGGACTTGGTGCGAAGCAAGATGGGAAGGTTGTGAGTTTTGACTGAATCTGCCGATGGATGAAATCATCGCGATTCGCAGACGAAGAGGTGAAAGCCGTCTTTGTTGATTTCGACAAGGGGTGGAAAAGTAGTTGCGGCTAAAAATTCCCTCCACGTCCGATGTAAACGAGATGGCCACGCTTTTGTCGCGATTCGTTGTGTCGATCAAACAATTCCGCCTGGAGAACCGTTTATGGAATTGGCTTGGAAGCGACCACATGACCTTCGGGACGATCACTCTTTCCGTGCAAATCCTTCGGCTTCTTCTGGGAATTGGATTTTATGTACCCCCATTCAAGCTTGCTAAAGTAATATCTCATGAAATTCATCGTGTTCCTCCTTTGCACTTTCGTAATGGTCTAATCAGCCCCGGCCCAAACAACGGCGGTTCATAGTCCATTGCAAGCACGTCCGGAATCGTTTGCCAAGTTTAAGGCTAAGACTCCCGGCGCCCAGCATGGTAACGCCCTCTATGCAGCCTGCACCTTCGACCTTGATGCGAGCGTCGGTCTACTTTTGCAAAAACTTGAAGAACTTAAATTAGATCAAAATACCTTGCTCGTTTTTACAAGCGATAATGGTGCTACACAAAGTTCTTCGCAAGAGCCATTGCGAGGCAACAAAGGATCGTATTTTGAGGGCGGAATCCGAGAACCTTTCATCGTTCGATGGCCGGGCATTACTTCACCTGGAACCAAGTGTGACGTGCCAGTAATCAGCATCGGGTTCTTCGTGGAATTTAGTGGCTGGAAATCGCAGGCATTAGGTCAAGTTTGCCGCAGAAAAAAAGAATTCTTGTTCTGTAGTTTTTGAAGTTATTGAAGCCACGAGCAGCACTTTTAATTGATTGGATTTTACTGTTAAAGCCTTCGCTCGCGGCATTGGTGATTCGATGATTAACGTAACTCAGCAAGCCAGTCAGGTGCCGCTTGAGCATCATTGCAACCTTC
>JAYVBW010000435.1:0-21357 GCA_043750255.1 Pirellula sp. | reverse complement strand
ATTCGTACTATTCCGGCGAATTAGAAGCTGCACGCCAAAATTGGACGCGTCTGGACCGTGCTCGACGACCTGCCCGTATAGGTGCAACTCTATTGCTAGCTGAAATTGGCGAAACGCTTGGCAGCGAGTCCCCTCCCATTTCGGCTGTGCTCGTCGAACACGCCAAAACGTTACGGTTTCGAAAAGAAGCGATAGCGGCGGCCACCGCAATTGCACAGGTCCGCCATCGCGATCCAGATACGACTTTTTCGGTTTCGCAGTCCGCGATGCTCTCGAATTTTCGCGATGCATTTAGCAAATTGGACGCCGAGCTCGTCTCGAGCGTTTCGCTGGCGTGTGTCCAACTCTCGATTTACCAAGGCAATTGGGGGCTCTTCGAACGACTGGTGAAAACAATTCCCGGACCTCCGGACGATCCCAATTGGAATCGAACCAAATTCTTGTATGCAACTAATTTTCAAGGATTCGATAACGTCCTTGAAAAGGTGTCGAAAGCATATATCGATCAAGACTTGCCTCGCCTCACACAATTGCCAGAAGAGTTGAAAAATGCCCTCGCTTGCAAAATCCTCTTGATCCTTGCCGAAGAAAAGCGGGGCTCCCCGGACGCTTCGACATCGTTTTTTTCCTTCAGAGAATCAAAGAACGACTACGATCGAATAAATGACCTGATACGAAAGGCCATTGAAAGGTATCCCAAATATCGACCCGCCCATGAAAAGCTGATTAGCTCATTGGAAGATCAGCTGGACGAGGACGGTCTTTCCAAATCGAATGAAGAGAGATTGGAGAAAGAACTCGTCGTCGCAGAGGAGAAGTTCGTACAGTCGATTCCAGACGAAGTTGAAACCGCTCTTTCGCTAATCGATTATTATTTAGAAGAAGACCAATTGGACAAGGCAAATGCGTTGGTCCAGAGGCTCAGTGGCCAACGCTTGGAAGATCCACTCGCCAAGGTACTTCCTTGGAAACTCAAATTGCGAGAAGCGATGCGACTGAGTCGGCGCAAGTCAGATTTGGCGTTGGCGAACAAGGCCTTGGACGATGCGGAATCACTTTGGCCGACTTGGCTGAATCGCAATTGGCTACCTTTCCTTCGTGCAGCCCTGGCTTTGCGAAGCGGCGATCTTGCGAAGTTTAAGGAACTGAAAATCAATGCCATTCGCGACCAGAAGATTAGCGATTTCGTAGGTCGACTAATGGCCTTTGCCGCATTGCAGCAAATGAATATCCCCAGCCCTGATCTGAAACCCTTTCGGACAGAAATCGATCTTCAGATCAAAAACGCGAGTAAAGCGTCACTGGCCGATCTCTTCTCGACTGGAGCTTTCTTTTGGGATCTGGTGAGGACTGGATTGGAGCATAAAGGTTACCGGCTCCAAGCGAGTAAGTTTGGGAGGGCATTTGCCGATCAAATCAAGTTCCACGATAACAGCAACCTCGACTCGACCCAAATCGACGCCTTTTGTTGGGGTGCTCACCACCGGTTTTGGCCTTTAGGAAACGACTATTCGCCGAAACCATCGTTTAAGAAGCTTGCAATGAAAGAGGCACGCGTTGCGGCAGCGGTTCTGAAATGGCTCATCGAATGGGATAGCTTCCCTGATTCTCGCATGGTCGATTATCAGCCTTTGATCACTCTGACAAAAGAAGCCGCACGAAACGAAAAGGATCCCTTTTATCGATACCAATTCGACCAGATCGCCGACGAAGCGATTGACATCGTCGCGGAATTCAAGGCTCGTGACGCCCAGCGACGTTCGTATGCTACGACATTCGTTGAGGACGACAAGTATGACGACGATGACGACGATGACGACGATGACGACGAAGATGAAGAAGATGAAGATGATGAGTTCGACGACGAATGCGATTGCCCAAAATGCAGAGCAAAACGAGCCCGGATGAGTGGGTTCTTTGAAGATAAAGATGAGGATGAAGCAAACGGTGAATGGTGCGAAAGCGTAAATGATATTCGTGACATGCCTCCTATTATTCGCAAAGTCACCATAGCGCTTGGTCCGAGGGGTATGAGCGAATTGGATCGACTTATCAAGTCGGATCTCATAATACGTTCATCCGAAGAGTTCATGGACAAAATTGGAAAGATCTTTTCTAGACATGGACTATCCATGATGCATGCAATCGAATTTGTAATGACCTTCCAGGAGATGGCAGAGAGAGATAGATCCACGTTCGACGATGTCGGGCAAGATGATGTCGAGCAAGACGAATCGAGTGCACGAACCAGTGGGGCATCGCCGAGCCCTATGCTGACGGCCGAAGAGCGAAAGTCAGCACGAAAGCAAAGGGAAAAGGAACTTGAAAGGAAAAAGCGGCAGGCAAGCCAGAATAGGTCTAAGCGATGAGTGTCACATTTAGTAACGCATATCAAATATTGGAATTGAAATCGGGAGCAACCGGCGAAGAGATTCGACGGGCATACCTCAACTTAGTTCGTCAGCATCCGCCGGACCGGGATGCCGATAAATTTCGTGAAATCCATTCGGCTTACGAAATGCTGAACGATCCGATGAACCTGGCAACAGCTTTGATAACTCCCAACCGTGTGCGACCAGACCTGTCCGCGGTCATTGTCGAAGCAGAGAAAATCCGCCCTCGACTTGCTACTCTCAACTTGCTTGCATTGGGAAACCTAGAGTAAAGCCTTGATGAACGAAAGAATTATTTAACAAATGGAAAGCAGCCAAACTTCAAGTACAGTATCGCACGACGGACAGACGGAGGTCGCTTTGGAGCCATCGTTCGAGCGAATGGGCGCCGCAGATATTGTCGAGGCTTTTACGATCCTGCGTCATGAGATCAAACTTCAAGTGCGTGCAGGACGTGAGTTGCAGGAATCGCTCCAGGAAAGTCTACAAAGACTCGAACAACGAATAGCAACGCCACCTACGGTTGTTGCCACTGCTCCCGAAAACCGCAAGATGGCTGAGGCGATTGCAGAAATCGAGGAGAGCCTGCAACGAGCTATAGAGTCGATAGTTCAGATGCCTGCAGTCGCCCCTTCGGAAAATAACATACTGCATCGATACGATCAATTGGTATTAAAAGCCCCTTGGATTGCGAAAACGTTTGCCGGACAATGGCTGGAGGATCTTCGTGCCGGACTAGCGCAGTCGATCTTCACGGCTAAGCAAACGGGACCAACGCAGGACGCGACCTATCGAGGACTTGATCTACTGCTCGCACGCGTGCATCGTTTGATGAAGCAGTGCGAAATCGAACGAGTGAATGTGTTGCATCAGCCTTTCGATTCCGAGACTATGAATGCCATTGATCTGATCGTTGACCCTTCGGTTCCTAGCACACATGTTGCTCAACAGCTTCGACCCTTGTACCGCTGGCGGAACAATACGTTGCGTTGCGCTGAGGTTCGGATTGCGACTTAATTTGCAAGAGGCCGACGCTAGACAGTCGGAATTGGCAATCGATCGAGGAGCGATCGGCCACCGTCATTATTTTCGCCACCGTCATTATTCGCCAAAACAAAATTCTAACTAATCGAAACTACCATGGAAAACCAGCAATCAACAATCGTCGGCATCGATCTAGGAACAACCAACAGCGTGGTGGCTGCCTATGTGAATGGCAAGGTGCAAGTCATCGCTGAAGAGGGAGTAGCAATTCTCCCCTCCATAGTTGGTATGACGCTCGATGGCAGACTGATCGTTGGCAACGCAGCGAAAAATCAGTTGTCGGCCTTTCCTGAGCGAACCGTTGCCTCGGTAAAGCGGCGAATGGGACAAGCCGTAAAGGTTAAGATGGGCGAGCAGGATTTTTCTCCCCAAGAAATCAGCGCGATGATATTGCGACGATTGAAACAGAGAGCCGAAACTTTTCTTGGGACTTCAGTTACGAGAGCTGTTATTACGGTGCCAGCCTTTTTCGATGAAAATCAGCGACAAGCGACTCGCGAAGCAGGACAACTCGCAGGCCTAACTGTCGAGCGCATCATCAACGAACCAACGGCCGCCAGTTTGGTCTATCACGCGAGCACTGGCGAGCGACGCCACTTGATCGTCTACGATTTGGGTGGCGGCACCTTCGACGTTTCGATTGTGCGAGTGGAGGACGGGGTCGTGGAAGTGTTGAGCAGCAAGGGTGATACGCAACTGGGTGGCGATGACTTTGACGAGTTGCTTAGTAAGCATGTTGCGGATGCGTTTCTCACTCAGCATAATTGCGACCTAATGGGGCAGAGCACGACGCGTTGGCGATTGATGCAGGCTTGTGAGCGTGCAAAATGCGAACTCTCATCATCTGGATCGGTCCGCATTGCCGAAGAATTCATCGCTACGGTAGATGGCAATCCTGTCAATCTCGATATTGAGATATCTCGGTACGAGTACGAGGATTTGATAGCGGCGCTGGTGGAACGAACCATATCCTGTGTGGACGATGCCATCCGCGACTCGGGATTGTCGACGAGTCAGTTGGACGAACTGATCTTGGTGGGAGGCTCGACACGCACACCGTTAGTGCAACGTCGATTGCGAGAGGAGTTTCATCGTGATCCAAAATGGTCAGTGAATCCCGACCTAGCGGTAGCACTAGGAGCGGCAACTCAAGCAGCGATGCAGGACGGCCATGCGGTCGGGCCCGTCCTCATCGATATTGCTACTCACACCTTGGGCGTTTCAGCCCTGGCCGGTTCGCCCTACTCACCCGAACTCGAATTCGCTCCCATCATCCGTAGAAACTCTCCACTGCCAGCGAAGTACGAGGACCTTTTCCTAACGACTTCGCCCAATCAAGAAAAGGTGGACGTGCATGTTTTTCAAGGCGAAAGTTCACAACTGAGCCGCAATCAGTCGATCGGGCGTTTTATGCTCGAGGGCCTCAATAAAACAAAGAATTCCGATGGCGAAATTCTTGTTCGATTCGATCTCACGCTAGACGGAACGCTCACCGTCACAGCGATAGAACGCAAAACGGGCGTATCTAAGGCACTGAAAATTGACAACGCGCTATCGCAAATGAGTGAGAGTGGTAAACAAGCGTCAGAAGAACGCATGGAGTTTCTGTTTCGAGATTCCGAAGGGTTCGGTTCCGTTGTCGACGGAACAGTGTTGTCCGAAGAGGAAGAGGAGAGGAACCGAAACGAATGGGCTCAGATAGGTGAGCCCGCTGCAAAACATCGGGTTGACGGTCCAGGGACACATGAACCAACCGTATCACAGCTCGTCAATCGTGCACGGTCGATTCGTTCTTCGTTGTCTAGTGATGATGCAGACGACATTGACCGATTGATTGGTCTGATAGAGAGCGCTGAGCAAGAAAATGACAAAGTCTTGTTGGAAGGGCTTCATGCCGAGCTAGAAGACTTGCTGTTTTACCTAGCATGAAAAACGATCCACCTCAGAATACCGTTCAGCAAGCGGGATCTACTGGCGATCGGCAAATTGCGTGTCCGGTATGTCGCGCGAAACAGATCGCTCAGTCAGAATGCCGCCGCTGCAGCGCTGATTTATCCCTCTATCTAAAAGCCATGCGAAGCGTGGAAGAGTCCAGAAGACAATTTTTGAATGCAAACCGCAACGGTGATTCGCAGCTTGCTGCACAGACGCTCCAATACCTACAGTGGTTGGCCGACCCTGTACGATAAACCTTCCGGATATTTGGCTAAACGTATTTCACGATCGATTTAGTCGCGAACACGCTGTCTTGTCGGACCACGAACGAAGATGCCGTATTTGCCGGACTCTCTTTGGCTTTCTCCTTTTCTGTAGATGTCCTCCCTTTACCATAAAAAAGGGGCATCTGGATCAAGCCAGACTATTTCTCGAATTGCGACTAAATCCCGAATGGGTACTCGATAGACTTCGGTGCAACAAACGATTTTTTCTGCGATCAGCTGCTGGGCCATGGTCGGATAGTTGTGTTCTCGCTGAACAGTGAGGCGAGAATCGACTGGGAGGATCAACGTAACGACTATGTCGTCACCCGCGGCGACTCGGTCCCGAATCGATTGAGGTATCGCGCTACCAACGTTTAAACCCGAGCCCTTAATACTATCCAATCGTTGTGCGTAGAACGCGACGCAATTTGCGGTTCCCTTCTTCGCCAGCCATTGTTTTATAGCTAACCAATCCGTCTCCCAATCGATGTTGCTTCCAGCCAACACTCGCCACGTATTACGCGAACTGCCGACCAACTCGTTTCCATAAGTCAAGCCGCACGGAAAACTTACCAGTCCTGCATAGACTGTCCAAACACCACATCCGACGGCCAGGATTCGAATCAGTAACAACTTAGCATTGATTGCAGATGCGGCCAGAACGATTATCAATGGCAATATGACCCACAGATAGCGAGTATGTTCATTCATATTCGTCTTGGTGCTTACCAGCCAAAGAAACACCAAGGTGGGACAAACGATAATCAATAGCAGCGGTATGTTCCTTCGAGAGACGAGTACGCCAATCGCCAAAAGGAGTAGCAGACCTAACGGCAATTTGATGGCCAAGGCGCAAAGGTAATAGTACCACCATCCCCCTTTCTGCCATTGTCCGTTTAAATATGCCCAAAGAGGCTTATCGAAATCTTGCCATTGCTGATCCATTCCGCGTATCATGTCGGAGGGTAACGCGGCCGGTAATGAGTGCATCCACGTATCGCGAAAGCGATTCTCATTCTCACCCCGCAGTGTTTCGGACACGAATTTGAATTCGCCTAAAGGCATCAGCATTCCTTGCCAACGATAGCCCGTGCAAACAACCACCCAAGCCACCAAGAAGACACAAAACACGCTAATTGCCTGGCGTGACCAATACCCTCTTACGCAATGAACCGCAGTGTCTCTTTTTAGAAATGTTTCAAAGGCCCAAACAGCACAAGGCCAAAGGGGTATCGCGACAAGCCAAGTGAATTTTGTTAGTATTGCCAAGCCGATTAGGACGCCTGTCCAAATCAACGAAAGAATCGTTGTTTCTCGCAAACTCAAATATGCCGCGAGAATAGCCCAACAACCGATCGAGGCACCAGGAATGTCACTGGCCAAGATTGCTCCGTGGCCCAATGTAATCGGATTGAAGGCCCAAATCATCGCGGCCAAGAAGGCGGCCTTGACATCCAATAAGACGGCAGCCAAGCAGAATACTCCGAACGTTCCCACTACTGCGAATATCGCACACATCCGGCGAGCCGTTAATAGATACTCAAAAAATCGCTCGCCCTCCTGTTTCACGAATAGGCTTCCAAAATAGAATTCGCTGCGTGAATCGCGTTCATCCCATATCAAACTCCCGTATCTGGGCAGATCAACAGTTTGACCAATAACGATTGGCAACGTCGACCACAGCTTCGTCAATGGCGGATTGACGTTATACAAATGAGTGGAGCCCGTCTGCCAATAGTCAATTCCAGCTAGCAAATGGGCTGGCTCATCCGGAGTTGGGCTTGAATATTCGCAACCTCTCCACAACAGAGATGCCTGGACTACTACAATCAAAAGGACCAATGCTGGTATGCAATAAAACTGCATGGAAGTAATCGAAGCAACTTTTAACATGTTTTCGGCACAGGCCTTGGGCTATGTATTTTGCGGAATCGTCAAAGAAAAAACATTTCAGGCAGGCGATTCTCGGCACCATTGACAGTCGCATATTACTCCGACTACATTTGATGTTTGTCGAGGATCATTCGGAGCCGCGTACAACTTGCGTGACGCAGTCATCATTTGATGGATTGATAATCATGTTCGACTTTGTTTTTTTGCTGCACTCTCGCACTCTCGCACTCTGCGATGTTTGCGCCAGCAGTGCTGTTGGATAGCAAAATCCACTTTCGTCACATCGGAAAATCCGAACCGTTGATCGGATACTGTCATGGATAATCCTCCAGATGATACAGTTACGCGATGGTTTCGGACCATCCGTAATCATCAAAAATACTCAGAATACTACGATGAAGCTATACGCCAACTCTGTAACGAGTTTGTGCCAAAGCTTGCAAAAATTATTTGTCGAATTATTCCCAAGAAACATCAGTGGATTGTAAGTCCGGACGGAATTGCAAATGAATCGTTGAACGAAGCTCTTCGGTTCTTAGATACAAGTGGTATTGACCAATATTGGAATCGAGTTCAATTCTTGGACCTGTGTCTCCGGATTGCCTCAAATAACGCAATAGATGACTTAAGGAGTCTGAAGCGAACTAAGAGAAGTGGCGATTCACCGAACGACGTAACGACTGTCAGCTTGACACTGGAATTGGCAAACGTACTAGCAAGTCGCAATAGAGAATCCGATCCAGGTACTGCTGTGGCTTATCGCGATTTACTGAAAGAATTTATGCGAAAGCTTCCAGACGATCGATGTCGAGAGATTATGTTGATGAAAATTCAAGGGGATTCGGCAATCGATATTGCTGCATCGCTTGGCATTACGAAACGAGCCGTCAATCGAAAGATTGAAACAGCGAGAACAATCCTTCGAAAGCTAGTCGACTAAATCCGACACTCTGGATTTTCGCACTTTCCGTTTCTATTTTGACGAATTTGAAGTTTTTCTTGTCCCAGTATTTGGTTTTTTACGCTCTTGTAAAGATAGGGCCGTAAACGTCACTGACTTGTTTCAATACGAGGTCAAACTGTATGTTAGCAAAGCATTCAAAATGGTTGATGGCAATGCCTCCATTTTTTGGTGGTATCGGTCTTTCGTTGCTTGCCGTATTCGCCTGGAATCCGTTCGAACAGCCTTTGCTTCGACGAGTTGTTGCGATTGAGCCGACGAACATCGACTTTGGCGAATTGTCGACACTTGAAATCGGCAAAACGAAACTTGTTTTGACCAATCTGGGCCGAGAAAACGTAGAGTTCGTCTTGGCGTTTGAATGCGATTGCACGCGAGCAGAACCGCCAAGTGGCCAGATCGCGCCGGGGGAAAAGTTCCCAATTTCACTATCCTATCGTCCACGAGGTTCGTCAGATTTGCAGTCCATTAGCGAAGAACTGACGAACATTCAACTGAAAATGCGCACTGCAAAAACGACTGATAGTGTGAGTTTACTGGCTAGAGCGAAAGTGATAAAACCGTTTGCGATCGACTTGCACGAATCGAAAATCTCTGCGAACGCATTTGGGATAACGCCGTTTGCGTTAAATCTCAGCCTCTGCGGGGACGTCGAGAGCGTCGATGTTTTGGCTTCACCAACGTTCGTTAAGAAATTATCTGTCGGCGAATTGAAAACCGAATCAAATGTTGTCACACTACAGGGCGATATTGTCTCGCCTGAATCATCACAAAAGTCGGATATCGAATTTGGAATTACATTAAAAAAGATGGGGCGGTCCGATCGGACTTACTTTCGAATTTCGGTGCCTCTCGAAGTGACGGTACGCGAACCATTTGTTGTTTCGGATTCTTTCCTTCAGCTGATCGAAAAGGAAAGTACCAGCGTACACTTCACTCCACTTGGCGGCTGTGAGAGCTTGGAGATAGTGGAAGCCAAATGCGAGTTGCCCGGACTTGATATCCAAGTCCTAGTCGACAAAGTGAAAATCACTTGCTCCGAGATCTCAGAAATTCAGACTGGCTATTTGCAACTGAACGTAAAATGTCGTGGAAATGATTTCACAGAGCGAATGTTTTCGAAGTTTATATTGGTGCAGTTTTCTGCATCAGCGGCAATAGAATCACCGACTCTCTAAAACCGTGCGCGCAAAATGAGCTAAAGATACCAAAGACGCTCAACCTTGTTTAACGTTCCTAGATCCTCTTGTCCCCTCGACTCTCAATTACTTGGAGGTTGTTTCGATGCGAATTCGCATTTTTGTTTTGACGTTTTGCGCTGCGTTTCTGGTCTGTGGAAACGCTTTTTCTACTTGTACTTGGAAGTGTACAGAACAAGTTGAGGCACATTTCATGGCTAACGATCCTGTTCCAGGACAACCGCAGCAGATGAAGTGTGTGTACTTTCCCAATACTAGAGGGAAAATGTTTTACACGGACCGAGGGATGAGTAACGCCGCAATTGAGACCAATGGGCTAGTTCCATATGAGGTCTGGCCAGGGGATAGTTGTACTGAAGCATGCTGGCAAGATAACGGCCCGATCAGTTGGGAAGAAGCAACGTTTCATGCTGGTCCCTATATGCGGGGAGAATACGGGTGGATCATGTCCTACCGCTGTGTTGTTAGCGGAACAGTGGGCTGATTGATATTTTTTGCTTTGAAAAGCCTTTTGGATTCGCCAGCAAGATTTGCTCGCGAATCTTGCCTTTTGTGAAACTGGAAAGTGTTCTATGGATAATAGAGACTTCGCATTTCTGTTGCCACGTTTGCATTGGTTAAACATCGTTGGGCTTTCTGCGGTAATCTTCGTAGCTCGACTTGGGGAATTGGCTCATGCGCAGGCAACCTTTGCACAACTCGAGCAAACACCGCAGGGCGAACGAGCCAAGTTCATTGCAGATGCGTTGATCGCGTCCGCCGAGGCCACAAAAAAACTGGTTTTTGACTTAGAAATTGAAATATCGGGGACTCAAGCAGAAATTCAAATGGGGGAAGAAGAAAGGTTCCCGGACGGGCCAAATGGAAAGGGTAGAATGGTCACGTCACTAAAGAAAGGATTCGCAACGACGGACACCAATCCAAAATATCGTTGTCAATATCTATTTGATGGAACATATTCCAAGACCATTATGTCCGAAAAGAATCGAATAATTCAGGTGAGTGTTGACTGCAAACCGGGATATTTAATTGATGAGTTTCAAAATTTTTGCCGAATTACGGGAGCTTCATGCTGGCGAGATAGCACAAAGCGTCTGTGCACTACGGAACCTTGGGCGGCCCACATTGGAGGTATGGAATTTGACGAATTCCGAACGATCGAAAACCTGGGACGAGTTGCAGTCCTCGTTTCCAAAAACATTGGAAAACCACAGGTGGGAAACTGGTATTTTGGGGCCTTAGAGAACCAGATTGTATGGGTGGGAAATGAGATGGCAAGTGATTCGCACAGAGCTGCTACGGGGGCTTGGGGAGAACACATCGATAGATATGTTTCGAGCGTTCGATGTGATTACAAGAGAGTTGTTGGACATGCCATTCCATCGCGTTGGACAGTATCGATCGTCTCCGAGACGCTTAAGCCAGATCGGTCCCCAATGACGCCACCTCGAGTTGTTAGAACGAGCGTTTTAAAGGTCAAGAGCTGCAAGGTATTGCCACAGTTTCCCGAAAGTATTTTGAACATTGCAATACCCAGTGATGCGAAGATTTTCGATAATTGTGCCGACCAACAGCAACGTGCAATTGCAGAAGAAGTCGTACAGTCTCAGACAAACTGGAAATGGTGGATTCTCGCCGCTGGGATCGGGCTTTGTGCGTCAGCGATTGCTACTTGGAGATACGTCAGGAAATAGATTGAATAGGCGATTAAATAATGCGTTCCAACTCACAAAGACTTAACGGATTTACCCTCGTTGAACTGCTTGTGGTAATCGCTATCATCGCCCTTTTAGTCGGGCTTTTGCTCCCAGCCGTGCAGGCCGCCCGAGAAGCATCTAGGCGTACGACATGCCAAAACAATCTTCGGCAAATTGGTATTGCGATTCACAATTTTGAATCGAGCCATCGAGCCTTGCCGAGTAACGGATGGGGCTACAAATGGATGGCTGACCCAACCCGAGGTGCGGGAACGAAGCAACCCGGTGGATGGGTCTATCAAATTTCCATTTACGCCGAATTCGTCGCACCAGCAACTGGAGGCGATGCCGTTTCTCAGTTTCAAGCGCGTACTGGACTGAGCCAAACTCCTTTTCCTTTAATGAATTGCCCTAGCCGCCCAAGTCAATCACTTTCATTGGCGAGCACTGCTGCTACTCCTGTCAACGCATCCTTTGTTGCGCTCGTGCCCAAAGCGAATTATGCTGCCAACGAGGGAGATTATATTACCAATACAAACGGCGGTCCAACCTCGTTGGTCGAAGGAGATAAGAAATCCTATTCCTGGACGCCAACGGATAAGGCAACGGGCGTGATATACCTTCGTAGCTCCGTTCGTTTGAACGACGTTACGGATGGCCTATCGAACATTTATCTTTGTGGAGAGAAATATGTAAGTTCTGGGCATTACGATGATGGATTAGATTTGGGGTACGACCAAAGCCTCTTTTCTGGCGTTGATCTTGATTTGAACCGCTGGACAATTCGTCCGCCGAAACGGGACGGTAGAGCGCAATCGAATCGCGAGTTCGGCTCGGCGCATTCTGCTGGCTGCTACATGCTTTTTTGCGACGGTGCTACTCGACTTATGGACTATAACGTTACACCACAAATTCACCGTACACTGGGAAATCGACACGATGGTGGAACAATGAGTTTGGAGTAGTACTATCGAATCCCAAGCATCTTTGCAAACACTTGCAATGCCGTTTGCCAATCCGGACGCGTTTGAAGATAGGTCTCCCACCAATCCATCATGACCGGGACGATCTCCGTATGAATTCCCTTGTCTCTCGGGACAGGTATATGCCATTGTTCGATCGCAAGCTCAGCAACCGACTCGTCGCATTTGCTTAATTCCATCACTTCGGCTGCAGCTAGAATCGGCGGCAACATGGCTAACGGTGCAAGCCGTGCGAGCAAGTTGGCACCTATCGTTTCACTATGGAAAGGCAAGTCCAAATGAAGCTGCGACAAGAGCCAAGCTAAACGCACTACCTCCGGCAATTCGACCAGCGGATTGGTCAACACCGCTTCGATACGAACGAGATTTTGGTCCAGGTGGGCAACTCCTGCTCCGCCCAAGATCGGCTGCAACAGCACCACACGGGCTTCTGAAACCAGAAGATCCTTTTGCGTCAGACGACCGAGATGGGCTAACAACCCTGGACCAAAGCCCAACCAGTGCTCTTGGAGCGGTCTGGCTCTCAGGGGAAGCTGCTCATGAAATTTGGGGAAAAGTTGATTGTACGCAGCTTCGATATCGGAGATAAAACCTGCCAATTGCGAAATTGCAGTCTTGTCAGCAACGCGAATAGCTGCTTTTCGAACGACCGCTTGCGCCAACTCGGTATTGGAATCAATCATGGCGGAATGCCCAACCAAAAGTGACCAAAATCGAGCTGTGTCAAACGGTGCCGCTGTTTCGATCCATTGGCTCAAACCCAGAGCGTACCTGCCGATCGATTCGGCAATACGGGCGTCCGCGAGCTTGTCACCGCAGGCGCAGATGGACTGGGCCGCATGCAAGGCACTAGTAGAAGCGTTTGGAGTCCAGGTCAAATGCATTATTCAGCAGGTTTGTTTGAGTCGCGTGAGACCACCTGTTCGCTGATCCACTTTTCCAGCTCTTTCCAATCTACAGGGGGCAGGTTGCTCAGATCCGGACGGAGTCCAACGGCATCGTGGATGTAGACGTGATGGATTTCTTTTTGCGATTTGGTCGTGTTCCAAAGGAGCAGAATTCGGACGCACGAATTGAGGGATCCTCGCACTTCTACCTCGTAACCGCACAACAATGGCACATCCAGCCAACCGAACTGCCGAGCCGCCAAGGCAGGAAATTCCGCGTCCAAGTCTCGAGTTACGGTAAAGACAGCGCTGGCCACGTCGGTAGAATCAATACCGTTGCGACGAATTATTAATGCCAAAAGCTGACGAGTGGCCTTGAGAATCGCTTCACGCGTGTTAGCTTCGACGGTCGTTGCACCGCGAACTCCACGGCACACCGTGTTTTCCGACATCCATTTGTCCTTTTCAAAATTGAGCAATTACCGAAAATCCAACTGTTTACGGTCGGTCCAACACGGTACCCATTTTCCAAACACCTGCAATAGCTTGAACTCTTTTTCTGAGTCTTTGCAGTAAAACCACACACAACCCAGCAAATCTCTGTCCACATGCAACCTGTCGAATCCACTGTTTTGAATCCCATCGTGTCCGATTCGAGTACTCCCTCGGAATTCGACCCGAAATTATTCTCGCTCCTGATTGTCGATAACGATCCGGCTCACGCACGGGCAATGACCGAAAGCTTGGAGCGAACTGGCTACCGATGCACCGTGGCGACCAGCGGTCCCGAAGGCAAACGGATGCTCGAGCAATACACTTATGACGTGGTTATCACGGACTTGATGATGAATGAATTTGACGGGATGCAAGTCTTGGCCCTTGCTCGCCAATTGATGCCAGACTGCCAAGTGGTGATGGTGACTGGCCACGCGACCGTGACCAAAGCAGTCGAAGCCATGCAGCTCGGGGCCTTCAATTTCCTTGAAAAGCCGATCACACCCAATCGACTTCGTGCTATTGCCGCTAAGGCCGTAGAGACCGTACAACTCAAGCAAACCAATATCGAGTTGCGTCGCCGCCTCGACGAGCGGTTTGGTTTCGAAGGGATCGTATACGCTGGCCCGCAAGTGCAATCGCTAATCGATCGACTCAAACGCATCGCACCCACCGATGCAACCGTCCTCATCACCGGCGAAAGCGGGACCGGAAAAGAGCTAATCGCTCGTGCCATCCACCAAAACAGCCCTCGCAAAAACAAACGCTTAGTTGCCCTCAACGTACGAGCTGTCTCTGAAAATTTGGTCGAGAGCGAAATGTTCGGCCACGTCCGCGGTGCCTATACTGATGCGGTAACCGATCGCGAAGGCGCTTTTCAATACGCAGATGGCGGTACGTTGTTTCTGGACGAAGTTGGCGATATGCCGATGAGCACGCAAATCAAACTGCTGCGTGTGCTGGAAGAGCATCAAATCACCCGCGTCGGTGACAACAAACCGATCAAGGTGAATGTGCGATTGATCTCGGCAACCAACCGCCCTCTTGAGAACATGATTGAGGCAGGCGAGTTTCGAAACGATCTCTACTATCGATTGAAGGTCGTAACCGTTCACTTACCCGCGTTGCGTGAACGCCGCGATGACATCATTCCATTGATGGATCATTTCCGAAAGACGTTTATCAAGCGTCATAGTCACGGCCCATGCAATTTTTCTCCAGCGGTGACTCGCAAGTTTTATTCGTACGATTGGCCCGGTAATATTCGGCAGTTGCGAAACTTCGTCGAGACCATGGTTGTGCTCGACACGGACGGACGATTGGATCTCGATGACCTACCGCCCGAGCTCATCGAGCCAGGCATGGATGTTTCGAGCGAAGTCTTGGCGGGTGCCATGAATGAGACGGGGATCGCGGAATCTGCCTCTGGACTTCATCTGTCTGGTGAACTGATCGGAACGACCATGGACCATATCGAACGCTGGGCTATCGAGGAGACGCTCAAGTTGACGGCAGGCAACCGCGAGGAAGCTGCCAAAATCCTTGATATCGGTGCCCGAACGCTCTATCGCAAACTCGACAAGTACCGTCAGGATTAAGAGGTTTATGGAACCCGACGACGAACTCTGTTTGTGTTTCCACATTTCGTGGCGCAAGGTGATCAATTACATCCGTATTCATCGCATAAAGACTCCGAGCATGCTCAATGAATGCGGCGGGGCGGGCACCGGCTGCGGCTGGTGCCGGAAACAACTCGAAAAACTCACGGCTGAAGTCAACGCAGTACCACCTGACGCATGCGATATCGAAGAGTGGTTGAAAGATCGATCACCCAACAAGCAAATTTATGCAGCGGGCCGAGAAAAATACCGCGAGAAACAAGTGTAGGCCATACCTGCCTCGATATCAATTGTTGGTTGAATCAAAAATCCATCCGGCTTTGCGCAACCAGTCTTCACAGGGTTTGTTCCACATTGTCACGGGCAAATTATGTTGCGAGCGCAAACCATATCCATGCCCGCCTGCATCATAAATGTGGAGCTCGGCTGGTACGCCCACTTTCTTCATCGCTAGGAGCATATTCGCGGCACCTTGGACCGGAACAAAATCGTCGTAGGCATGAACAAGAAACACCGGCGGCGATTTCTCGGTTATGTTCATCGTTTTCAAAGTGGACGCTTCGATGTCGGCAGGTAGGCCACCTGAGTAGATCAAGATCGATCGATCTGGCATGCATGCTTCTTCATCAGCTTTGTCAATCGGGTCGTATAATCGCTTTTCGGCTAGCGATGCTCGTACCGCAGTTGTTCCACCTGCTGAGAAACCGAGAATAGCGACCTTGCTACGATCAAGCTTCCATTCGTCGGCACGACTGCGAACTAAGCTGATCGTGCGATGTGCATCTTGCGCGGGGGCAAGCCAACTTGGCTCTTGATTTCGTGTTGGCACTCGGTATTTAAGAATGATCGCCGTTATCCCTTGGGTGGTCAACCACTGCGCAACTTCTGTGCCTTCCAGGTCCCATGCCAGGATCGAAAAACCACCGCCGGGACAGATAACAACCGAGGCACCCGTACGAATATTAATGGGTGGCAGATACACGTGAGCTTGCGGCGTTTTCACGTTACCCAGTTTAATGATACGCCGACCTGCAATCAGTTTGTCGGTCTCCTTAGTCATGTCTTGCTCAAGGCCAACCGTCATCTTTTCGCCTGGCGGATCATTGGGCCAAAGATTGATAACGAAATCCGCTTGCTCGGCAAGTCCGACTTCAATGCTCTGGGAAAAAATGGCAATGGCTACGCCGAACAGAATCATCTTTTGCATAACTATCCTCTTTGTGTTTCGAGTACTGTGTAGCGGAACGTACGGTACGATCGCTGAGCGATCGGCCTCTATCTTAGCAGCAGCATTGCGACGTTTACGTAAATAAGAATTCCGATGATGTCGCTGAGGCCAGCTACGAACGGATTGCTCATCATGGCGGGGTCAAGGCCAAGTCGCTGGAAGATCAAAGGCAACATGCTACCCATGCACGTACCACAAATCACAACGAACAGTACGGTAATCGGAATCACCATCGCCGCGTAGAACGTGGGTGCAAGGAAAAGGGCGCAGAAAAACCCTATGATACCCATGAAGCTCCCTAAAACTACGCCCATAATGGCTTCACGTTTCAGGACGGTCGCCCAGTCTCGACCGTGCAAGTCCTTGGTCGTCAAGGCCGTAATGACCAACGTTGATGATTGGCTGCCCGAGTTGCCACCGCTGCTGATAATCAACGGGATAAACAACACTAACCACTCGTATCGTTCCAGCTCTAACTGATAGCTCTTTAGCAAAAATGCGGTCGTCAGCGCCGCAAAGAACAATATCGTCAACCATATTCCTCGCTTCCACGACAACGTCATTAGGGGCGTCCGCATATAAGAATCCTTCAAGGGTTCCACCGCCGCGATACGCTGAACGTCCTCCGTCGCCTCCGCTCGCATCACGTCGATTACGTCGTCGTGCGTAATGATGCCGAGCATATGGCGTTGGTCATCGACAACAGGTATTGCAAGCAAATTGTAGAAGGCTACTTTTTGTGCCACTTGTTCCTGGTCGTCTTGAACATTGGCGGTTACCAAGTCCGTTTTCATCAAATCGACGAGCTTCGTTTCTGGTCGACCGATCGCGGACACAAGCGCTCGTGTACTGACGACTCCGCGCAAATGGTTGGTGTCATCGGTCACGTAGATGTAATAGATCATCTCCAGCCGTTCGGCTTGTCGACTGAGTTGATCTAGGGCTTGGCGGAGCGTGAGCGATTCCGACAGGCAAGCTGCCTCGGTCGTCATCATGGCCCCTGCCGTTCCCTCGGCGAAGGTCTGCAGTTTACGAATGTCGCGCCGATCCGTGGCTGGTACTAAAGCCAAGATCTGATCGACCCGCTCGGTGGCTACCTCATGTAGCAGATCGACCGCATCGTCGGCTGGCAAGTGCGTGACCAGGACGGCAACTTGCTTGTCCTCTTGCGTGGCGAGCAGTTCGACTTGCCGATCCCATTCGAAGTATTGGAAAATCTCCGCTTGCAGGCCTGGGTCGGCATGCTGAAGGACTTGCCAAGTTTCCGAGCTATCGAGCCCCTCCATGAACTCAGCAGTTCGGGCTGGGTGCAACGCCACGCAAAATTCGCGCAGTTCCTCCGAAAGATTCGCCGAAAGCATTTCTCGAAGCTCTGGGAGGAACAGGGTGTTGATCATGGTGAAATATCTCTCGCAGGGCGAAAGGCTACACGCATCGACCCAGACTCGAAGCGGATCGGATCACTTGGAAGCAATAGGCAAATTAAAATCCCAGGTCATGTCGCGCCAGATGGAATGGATGTGGTTTGCGGTATTTCCCTCCGGGTCCTTTTGGAAATTATACAACTCAATGTTCGCTTTCAAAGATCAAGAGGGGGAAGCTGGGGTGCGAGGGAAAGCCCCCAGGAAGGATCTCTATTATGATCAAAGCTCCCGTTTCTGATAGTGGCCAATCGCTTGCCCAGATGTGGGGCAGCGGCTCCGTCCGCTGACGAGCCCAACTTCACGTGCGTGGAGCCACAGTGCCACTATTTTTTCACATTCCTAGAATCGAATCAACCGTCAGGACTGTCAATCAGTTCTTTCAGTCGCTCGGCTAACAGTGCTGAAAAGCGATCCAGCCAAGAAGAGTCAATGAGTCCGACCGAAATCATATCCAGAACATGAACTTGGTCTTTTCTGCGATTGCTCGTCAGCTTCATTCTTACGAGCGACTCGAGTTTCATCGTTCGCACATTCTTGACGTACTCGAACTCGTCAACACTTGGAACTACTTCCACATACTCTTGGCGAACTTTTTCACCGGCGAAAACCACATGGACCGCATCCCGAGCCTTGGCTTCCTTTCCATCTAAAAACATAGTTACACCAGCCGCTTGCCGAAAGAAGAAACCTGCCGATTCGAGAGCTGGAATTGCCAAAGGGAGATCGCTACGATTAAGAACAATATCTACATCTCGTGTATTTCGAACGACCGACTCATCCGCTTGGGCAACCCAGATCTGGACAGCGTTCCCTCCGATAATGGCATACGGCACTTGAGCCTGTTCAAGAGCCGATACAACTCTATTGAGACGATCCTTGACTTTGTCCACCGCACGCCCAATCCTTTCCCACAACTCGTCGCCAGTGTAAATAATTTGCGTCATGGTGCTGTTCCCGATGGAAACGTTTCAAATTCCACTCTCCCCCCAATCAGTCCGCTGAGCAAATGGAAGGTGTCGAATTAGTTCATCTAAACACGGTTTGAATATATTGGTGCCATGTGAATTGTACCATGCGAAGTCCTATAGGACGATCTGGACCGGCTATACTTAACGTGCTGTTCCTATCGGCGAAACCACATATTTTCCCCAACGCCTTGAGAATTTCTGTAGGGTAGACAGGCTGCCAGCCACTACCAGACCATCGAAGTACTGAAATGTTCTGCGGGCACTTGCGAGTATTCCAGTTGGTTCCTTCCAATCGAAACGATTGCCGAATCGAAAAAAATCTGGTCTTTTCCAATTAATTATGTCATGTTCCGCGGCCAGCAAGCGTTTAACTTAACTTGAAGCGAAATTCCATTTGTAGATAAATACATTCCCTCCCCACCGGTAATAACTCACCATGACTTCCCTTCCATCGACCATGCACAGACTCCGCAAGCCTATGCCTTTGTTCGATCGTCGCGCCCGCCATCGAGCTAAACGCCTCTCGGTATTGCACCGACGGCGATTCATGTTCGAGCTCCTGGAAGATAGACGGATGCTTGCAATATGGTCCGGTGATATTCCCAATGGAACGGTATGGACCAATACGGAAGTGCAGCAGATTATCGGCGATGCTCGCGTGCCCGCTGGCGCGACGCTCACCATCCAGCCAGGCACAATGGTCAAGTTTAATGAGTTTGCAGGAATTGACTTGCTGGTGGAAGGGAGACTCCTCGCACGTGGTACATCGGCGCAACCGATCGTGTTTACTTCATTTCGTGATGATACGGGTTTGGATGGAGTGTTAGGTAACGGAGACGATCAGGATTCTAACGCAAACGGGCCTTCCAATGGAAATAATGGCGATTGGAATGCGGTGCAGTTTCTTCTTGGCGGTACCGGGTCGGTGTTGGACCGCGTCCAAGTTCGCTATGGTGGATCGGGGGCATTGGCTGCGTTGGTGGCGTCGGTGCCGATGGCACTAACAAATAGCCTGGTCCGTAACTCGGCGACTTCAGGCGTTCGGTTGCAGACGAGCAATTCGACGCTAACGACCAACACGTTTCAAAACAATTCGATCGCAGCGATCAGCATGGATCTAGCGTCGAACCCGGCCATCAGCGGCGTGACGCTTACGAATAATTTGACCAATGCGTTGATCCTCGATAGTGGAACGCTAGTAGGGAACGGGTTCTGGAACGATCCAGACATTGTCTATCGATTGACGGGTGATGTAACGGTGCCAGCGGGAAGCACGCTGATCTACCGCAACTCCGACTCGAGTGTCCGGGCAGAATCGGGAGCGGTCGTAACCGTTATCAACAGCACGATCGATTCCAATTTCCGCGGTGTCGCTGCGGACGGTGCCACGACGACGCTCACGCTGACCAACAACCTGATCACGAACCAAACGGGTACCGGCGTCTTCCGCAGCAGCGCGGCCACGGTCTCCACCAGCTTCAACACTTTATTTAATCCCGACCGGCCGAACTACGACGGGCTGGCCGACCAGACTGGGCAACGCGGCAACACGGCCCTGGATCCGAAGTACTTTAACCGGGCCAACGCACAATACCAACTCCGCGCCGGTTCCCCGGCGATCGATTCCGCGACCAACATTGGCGCACCGGCGACTGATCTTCTTCGGCAACGCGCGTTTCGATGACCCGAACGTGCTCAACCTGGGAGCTGGCGCGGTCCCGTTCTTTGACCGTGGTGCCATTGAACGCCAGGAGGTTTCCAACTCCGACGTGGACCTGGCGACGATCGCTGTGAGTGGCCCGACCAGTGGCGTGCAGGACGGAGTGGTAACGGTCAACTGGACGGTGCAGAACATCGGCGTCGGCCCGGCCATCGGCTCCTGGCACGACGCGGTCTACCTGTCAGTCGATCCGGTTTGGACGCCCGATGACCAGTTGCTGGGCGAGAAGCTTCACAATGGGGACGTGGGGCCTGGCCTGACTTATTCGGACTCGGCCAGCGTCACCTTACCTGGCGCACTGCCGGGCGACTATTTTTTTATCGTGCGTAGCGACGGGCGGAACGAGGTGTTCGAGGCCCTGGCGAAACTCAATAATCCGCGTGCCTCGGCCGACCGGATCACGCTCGATCTGCCGGCGCTGTTCCTCGGCACGCCGCTGAACGGGCAACTCACCGCGACTGGCTCGTCCAAGTTCTACAAGATCGCCGCCCCGGCGGGTGCCGACCTGGTTGTGAACGTCACCGGTCCGGCTGGCGCCACCAACGAGCTGTACCTGAAATTCGCCGATATCCCGTCGCGGCAAGTGTTCGATGAGCGCGGCATCCGTGCCAACCAGCCTGCGCAGGCCCTCTCCGTGTCCAGCAC
>JAYVBW010000434.1:0-5662 GCA_043750255.1 Pirellula sp. | reverse complement strand
TTTGGATTGGGCAACCATTTTAACTACGCGGAGATGGCCTCCTTGATCGCTCCTCGTCCTTTTATGGTGGAGCGAGGGCACTTTGACGGCGTAGCGCCGGACGAACGCGTGGGTTTAGAATTCGCAAAGGTCAACCGACTATACTCTGCCAAACTGGGGCTGCCGGATCGATGTCGAATCGAGTGGTTCGCCGGTCCGCATACGATTCACGGGAAAGGGACCTTCGAATTCCTGCAAGAACACTTAAAGGGCAATGTCGCTCGAATCGCAGACATGTAGGTCCGGCTGAGGACAGGCCGGACTTGCAGTTCATGTCCGGCTGAGGACAGCCGGACCTACGTGAATATGTATCGCCAATGCTAAAGCGTGGGCCCTATGGACCATGGAACAAATTCGTCGTCACCATAGCCTAGCAATTCGCTTTTTGTTTTCTGCCCACTGGCGGTTGCGAGAATCGCATCAAAGAGCCGATCGCCCGCTTGCTCGATGGACTCGTCTGCCAAAACAGTTCCCATGTCCAGGTCCATGTCGTCTGGCATGCGATGAAACAAGGCGGTGTTCGTAGCAACTTTGATGCTTGGTACTGGTTTGCAACCAAAGCAACTTCCGCGTCCCGTTGTAAAGACGATTACATTTGCACCGCTGGCAACCATACCGGTTACACACGCCGGATCGAAACCAGGCGCGTCCATAATAACGAGTCCTTTGGTACGTATTGGCTCAGCGTAATGATAGACTGCCTGCAACGCCGTGGATCCCCCTTTGCTTGCAGCTCCAAGCGACTTTTCTACGATGGTGGTTAGGCCGCCAGCTTTATTACCAATGGATGGATTGTTGTCGATTTCTTCGCCGTAGCCTGCAACGTAGCTCTTCCACCATTCGATGCGTTCCAACAACTTCGTCGCGACTTCGACCGATTGCGCGCGACGGGTAAATAACTGCTCGGCACCGTAGAGTTCCGTCGTTTCCGAAAGTATTGCGGTCCCGCCACAAGCTACCGTTCGATCGGCTGCGACGCCCAAGGCAGGGTTGGCAGTGATGCCAGAGTAGCCGTCGGAACCGCCACACTTGGTCGCTAGGACCAAATGCTCGGCTGGCACTTGAGTGCGATGCATTTGATTTACGACCGGAAGAAGCTCCTGAACCATTTCGATACCGCGTTTTACCGTCGCTCGAGTTCCGCCACTGTCTTGAATTGACAAAACGGGCACTTCACGCGCGGCCTCGACCCTATTCATTCCTTCACGTTTCGAATTGGTATTAACGCCCGCAATTTTCAGCGGCACCAGTTTTTGTGTCTTGAGTAGATGACCAAGAGTATTTTGCTCGCATCCCAACCCGATCAATACGTAAGCGGCAATATTGGGGTGCCGTGCAATTCCGCCTAAAACTCGACTTAGTGTTTGGTGTTTGATTCCCTCGTAAGCCATACCGCAACCGCTGTCGTGCTTGAACGCAACGACGCCATCCACGCCGGGAAACTCGCGGAGTAATTCCTCGGTGAAGTGGTTGGCAATGTACCGAGAAACCGATGCGGAGCAGTTGACCGTTGAAATCACCGCGATGTAGTTGCGAGTTCCAACCGATCCATCAGCACGAACGTAACCGTCGAAGGTTCGGTCAAGGATTTTGGCTGGAGGTTCCGGTGTTTCGGTAGCAAGGCGTGTAAAATCGACCTTATGCTCACATCGCAGATTGTGGTCGTGCACATGATCGCCGGACTCGATACGTTGAGTTGCGACACCGATGGGCCAGCCGTATTTTATTACTGGCTGATTCAACTCAATCGGCGTTATAGCAAGCTTGTGGCCAGCCGGGATATTTGCGCGCAGTGAAACAGAATTTCCCTCCAGATCAATGTCTTGCCCCTGCACCAGTGATTGCAACGCTACGATACAATTATCGTTCGCGTGGAGTCGAATCCAAGCTTTTGTTCCAGTTCCCATTTACGTTCTTGGTCTTTCAAGGTGCAACATGCAACAAGTGAAAATTTTCAAAAGCATCGATACTGAATTAGGCGATATGGAAAGTCAAATCAACAGTTGGATTTCGGAAAACAAGGCAAATATTGTTTCCATACACGGGAATATTTCACCGCAAGCGGGGAAGCATGGCGCTCAAGGATCGTTCAGTGCTGCCGATGTCTTCGTAATTATACTTTACGAAGCGTAGATTGGGATGACCACAATGCCACGGGTTTTAGTTTTAGGTGCACATCCCGACGATGCGGAGTTTTTCGCGGGCGGATTGCTCGCATCGCATCAAAGGGCTGGCTCGACGATTCGGTTGGTCAGTGTTACCAATGGCCAGTCTGGTCACCAATCGGTCCCGTCTCCTGAACTCATCGTTCGCCGCCGAGCAGAAGCGGCGAAAGCAGGACGCGTGATCGGTGCGGACTACGTGACTTGGGACTTTCCGGATGGTTCCTTGCAGCCGACCATCGCCTTGCGGCTTGCCATTATTCGCGAGATTCGCTCGTTTCAGCCCGATTTAGTTTTGACTCATCGGCCATTCGATTACCACCCGGATCATCGAGCGGTTGGGCAGGCTGTCCAAGACGCTTCGTACATGGTGCTCGTGCCAAAAATTCTCCCGGAGGTGGCTCCGCCGAGACAGGAGCCCATCGTCGCATACATGGTCGATTTGTTTACACGCCCTTGCTCGTTCCGGGCCGATGTGATTTTGGATGTCTCGGAGTGGTGGGACACGGTCCTGAGGATGCTTGATAGTCATGAGTCACAATTTTATGAGTGGCTGCCATGGATTGAAGGGGTTCTGGATTCGGTGCCAACTGATTTGGAAGCCAGGCAAGGTTGGCTGGCGAAATGGTTCGACGAAAAAACGAATGGCCGCATCGCACGATTTTGGAATTCAGAATGGGGCTTGGCGCCCAAATTGATCGAGGCCTATGAGATTTCAGAGTATGCGGGCAAACCCTCGACCGATACACTCGAACGACTTTTCCCTGGCAGACTTCATGTAAGTCAGGCTGTCCTCACGTAGGTCAGCCTGTCCTCAGGCTGACATGGCGACTGCGATATTTACTATTGTGTGTCCGGCTGAGGACAGCCGGACCTACGTGGACAGCCGGACCTACGTGAATAGCCGGACCTACGTGAATAGCAAGATCAATGTTTACGGACCAAGGAACGACATAATGCTTCAGAGCGATATCGATTTCTTTGACTGCAATTCAGAATGGTTCGTAGTTGAACGAAAGCTGCCGCATTGGGTTCAAGCAGGTGCGGTGTGCTTCGTAACTTGGAGGGTAGCGGACTCACTACCATTGAAAGTGCTTAATGAACTGGATCGTCAGATCGCCGAGCTGTTGCGCTCCAACGACCTTGATGACATGGGGGACTGGAAGCATGAGCTTCGTCGGCGTGACCCGACTCAACGAGGGCGAATCCAGTGGAACTTGTTTGCAATTCGAGATCGGTTTCTTGACGCTGGATATGGTGACTGCTTGCTGGCATTGCCGAATTGTTCACGGATTGTTTTGGACGGTCTCTGTAAATTCGACGAAGACCGCTATTTCTTGACAGATCTTGTCATCATGCCTAACCACGTACACTTCATGGCAGCGTTTCGCGATGAACAAGAATTCTTGAAACAATGTACCGATTGGAAACGTTATATGGCTCGTGAGATCAATCGTTTGATTGGTAGACGCGGTGATTTCTGGCAGGTAGACCAATTCGACCATCTTATTCGCAGCCCGGACCAGTTTGATCACTATCGACGGTATATTGCAAACAACCCATCGCAAGCCAAACTGCCAGAAGACCGATTCCGACACTACCAAAAGCAATGGAATAATGGCACCACGTAGGTCAGCCTGTCCTCAGGCTGACATGGCGACTGCGATATTTACTATTGTGTGTCCGGCTGAGGACAGCCGGACCTACGTGTGGCGTTCGGCCAAGGACAGCGTGGCCGTCTAACGTCGGGTTGAGAATTCAAATTGAACATGCGATTGGATCGATTTGTTTATGTCGACAGCTTTGGAATTGTCGAATCGATCCGCTAACAATGTCGCGCGTTGCGGCATGTAAGGTCCTGGATGAATATCCAACAAATAGCGAACGGTCAACGGCTGGTTTGGCTGCAAAGCAATACTTCCATCACGACTCAACGAAGGTCCGATCCAACCGTCTGACCGTACATGCCATTTGACGGGGGAATTTGGGTTGTCGCGATGGTCGATCAACGTCATTCCTTCCATTTGCCCCTAACCGTTTGGATCGTCCAATAAATCTTTGAGACGGTTTCGAATCGGGTCAGGATAACGGACTAACCAAGTTTCATCGACTAGTCCAACCGAAATCATATCGCGCACATGGACTCGATCTTTATCTCGATGCGAATTAAGTTTCATTCGCACCAACGCTTCGAGTGTAATAGTTTGGAAATTATTTGCACGCGTCATCGGTTCGATGTCTGGATTGGGATCGAAATCGTTTGGTTTGACAATCTCGCCTGTTAAAACCACATGAACCGCGTCGCGTGCGGAGCCGTCGGGATCTTCGACGAACATGTTTAGTCCAGCTGTCTCTCGATGATGAAATCCGGCTCGCGTCATGGCTTCCACCAGGTGTGGCAAGTCATGTGGACGAACCAAAATGTCCACATCGCGTGTGGTTCGCACTGCAGCTTCGTCCACTTGCGCCACCCAAGCTCGTACAGCATGGCCGCCTACTACTGCATAGGGAACTTTGGCATTTTCTAGGATTGTAACCGTCTTGCGCAATCGTTCGTTGACTCGTTCCACAGCTCTCTCCATCCTGTTCCAAAGCTCTTCACCCGTATATCGGAATTCAATCATTTTCGCCTTGGCTCCCTTCTAAGGCGAGCGGCAGATAAAATCGTACCGGCAGATAAATAGCAGGCACATTCCGTGTGCCGTCCGCTAATGGCTGCGGCACACGGAGTGTGCCTGCTACTATTGTACATGGTGCCCCTTTTGTTTGTACCTTGGAATCCCCCTTTCGCTTCACCGTTCTATACACAACATCCCTTTGCGACAAGTCACTACGATTTGACCGGGCAGTTCAAGCCGTTTGGGGTGCGTGGTCTGAGATGCGAGTTCGATGAGTTTTTGTACTTTTCGCCAGTGTTTGTGGTTCATTTCTCGCAATGGCCAATTCATTCTATGCCAAATCATGACCATGGCTTCGCGGATGATCGGCCACGGTTCGTTTCTGCACATTGGAATTGGAACCGAGAAATGGTTTGAACGGGCTGTGATGTTGACTGACGTATCTACTGTCTCTTCGCAAGTATATCCAATCTTGGCGAGCCATCGATCCGCAAGCTCTCGGAAAACAGTATGCTCCTCAGCGATCAACTCGCAAGCCTGCCGCAATCGGCTGTCTAGTGAATCCGAGTTGGTGAAAGTCCGCAATTCGGGCAATAACGCGTTTCGAATTCGATTGCGAGTATAGTCGAGTGACTCATTCGAACGGTCTATTCTAAACGTTTGGTTTCGTTCCACTAAATAGGCCAATATTTCAGAGCGGTGCACTCGGAGCAGTGGTCTCGCAATGTCGATCAAGGAATCGATGGGCCGAAAGGCTGGAATGCCAGACAGGCCGCTCGGACCGCTTCCACGTAGCAGATGGTGCAAGAAGGTTTCTACTTGATCATCCGCTTGGTGAGCCAT
>JAYVBW010000433.1:0-3473 GCA_043750255.1 Pirellula sp. | reverse complement strand
GGCAGCGTCTTGACTGCACACTCGCGTCCCATCACCTTATGGATTGCTTTAAACACATGCCCCATGCCACCTTGGCCAATGAAGTCCGTAATGATATAGGGCCCCAATGTCAGTTTGACACGTCCATTGCTGAGTTGCTCGGCCTGGTATTCGGTCAACGCTCCTTGCTCGATCAATATCGCTCGAAGCAACTTGTCCTCTAATTCCGACGGGACAGGCGGTGGTTCAGTTGCGCAGCGGAATCGGAGCAATCGCATGCAATATTCCCATTGCGGATCTTCAATCAGTCCGCTGGCTAGTGCCGCCCTGCGAAATTTCGATTCCAACTCAATTTGCCTCCAAAATCGTATTGCAGTCGAATTCTTAGTTCCCACCGCAATGGATTCTAACACCTTCATTCAAGAGTGGATAAACTACTCTACTAAATAATCGCTTTGATGTGGGCCAATTTACTCGATTCAACCAACCAAGCGAGTAGAAACTATCCTTAGGCTCGCCGCTTTCCTCGTACCACCGTGCGAATCCATCGCCTCAAGGTTCCAAGCACCGTAGGGAGGCGGTATCATTTCACCTAGATCGGATTGAAAAACTGACTTGGTTTTTCCAGTCGCATAGTATCGCACTTCTCCCGCCGATCCAGATCGTTCAGACTTGAAACTGCCTGTTCCGGCGACGCGTCCGTTTCTGGTTGAGTATCCAGTACAGCTTTGCGATCATCAGCCGATTGCAGGGATTGTAGCAATGCCAGGGTTGACCATGCGGTAGCCGCGACAGATATGAATTGATCTTTTCCGTGTGGAAAGTCGGATTCAAAATACTCCTGAACTGGTTTAGCGCGTGTAGTAACGTGCCAAGTACCATCGTCGAGTTGCGTCGAAAGTAGGTATTCGATCCCCTTGCGGATAGATCCGTTGGTCGGTGGGATGTGTCCATCGCATATGAGTGCAGTAAGTGCTGTACCAGTCGAGTAGGCATCACTACCCATTTCAGCCGTCTGTCCCCAGCCGCCGTCGTCACGTTGTAATTTCAATAAAGCAGCGGCTGCGTCATCAGTTTCTTTGGATTCGCAATCGACGTATTGCAGTGAACTGAGCCGGAAAACGAAGTCTTCTGTTTCGATCGGTTGGGTGGTGGTCAGCCATTCAGCCACCCGTTTTCGCCTTTCTGCGATGGGTTCTTGTTGATCATCCGTTCCAAAGTGATTGAGTCCGCGCAGGGCGACATAGGTTGCAGTAAAGTCGCTACCTGAGGTCGGTGGACGGCTGCCTCGATGTCGCCAATGTTGGATATCCGACTGAGTTTCCAGCAGGTAATGACTGACTGCATCCGTCACTTCATCGGTTGGCCAGCCACCTTCGTCAAGCGTCCACAAAGCGTAGCCCGCCGTTAAAACGTCGCCACCCTGCCCTTTGCCTTGGCGGTAGTTTGCTAAACCGCGTTTGAGATGATCGTAAGTATGCTTCAATTGTCTTTTCAGGTTGTCTTCATCGATCTTGAACCCTTGGCGTTTTGCTTCGACGAAAGCGAACACAGGTACTGCCTGGCTATGGCAGGTAAAGCACTGTCGTTTGTCGGCGGATCCAATAGAACCCGATTCGAGGGTGGGCAATGCGTCCGAGATTGCCGCTCGGACCCGATCGATTGTAGGAACTGAATCGACTGCCCTAATGGTGGAATGGAAAACCGTCACGAAACAGAGGATCGAGAACAAAACGGATTTGAACATGATTTATCTTCGTTCGAAATCGCAGCAAGGCGGGACATTAGGCAGGCATCATTATAAGCCAATTTAAGTCTGCATGGACGGAATTTGGAATACGCCGACGCTTTACCCTGAAAAGCGTGAGCTTCCGCTTGAACTATTGGTCGCGATAGACCTGCGTGCTTTCTTCCTTGATGACCGCACCTGGTCGCAGCTTGCTTTTGAGCTGAGCTCGCAGTACGTGCGTTCCTTCTCGGGAATGCCGGACTACGATTCGGATCGTTTGTTGGTCTTTGGATTTCATTTGGGAGATAGGTGAGAACTGAACTGCACGCTGAGTTACTTGATAGTTTACCGGCGCATCAACTTGTTCTACGCTAGCACCGTCTGGCAGATCGATTAATAGCTGCACGTCGTTATCGACGCGCGTGCCTGTGTTTACAATTTTGACGACGTAGGTCGTTTTGCCGTCGGTTTCGATTGGATCGTTGTCGTCTTCGATGGAGAAAGCGAGTTCGCTTTGGCCTTCGACCCGAACTGGTTTTTCTACGGCTTCCGCTCGAATCGAATCGGCGGTCGCTTGCATTCGCAGAACGAAATCACCCTCTTCCACGGGTAGAAGTGTTACTTTGGTAGCCGCTGTCTGGCCCGCTGCTAATTCCGCTAGCTGCCACATGACAGCGTGTTGGTTGGGTATGTACTCGCCCCGATTCTCCGCTGAGTTAAACTGCAATCCGCTAGGCAAGTAAACGATCAAGTCGACGTTGGTAGACATGGCCGTACCTGTGTTGGTAATGCTCGCAGTGTAGGTAGCTTGGCGTTCTAAATATCGTAATTTAGGCCCCTCTACGCCGATTTGAAGCTTTGGGGAAATAACTTCAATGGGTGAACTGGACTCTTCGGCAACGGAGTTTTCGGCAATTGCTCGAAGGATATTCGTCACCTTGCCAGCGGTAACTGCTGTCAATTCAATACTGAATTTTTGCGATTCGCCAGGTGCGAGATCGCCAACGGATAGCTCAAGTACTTTTGCACCTGAGGCATGACGCATATTTTGCGGAACATCCTCTTCTAATCGAACGCCCCGTGCAGTGCCCGTCCCTGTATTCGAAACGTCGATCATTATTTTGACACTGTCGCCCCCGAGTACAAGTGGCTCTAGCAATTGCTTGACAAACAATTTGGGTTGGGTGCTAATGGTTCGAACGGAAGCTTGAGCCGCAAAATTAACGCTAGCGACGGAACCGATTTCTCCCTCTGACTCGGGTACTAGTTCGATGGTGATCATTTGCTCAGCCCCGGCTGTCATTTCACCAAGTTTCCAGGTCAGACCAGTCGGTCCATTCTGTTGTGCTTGAGGACTCGTCCGAAGTAGCCTTGCTCCTTTCGGAACGGCGTCCACGACATTGACATCAAAAGCGGTTGCATTACCGACGTTGCGGACTAAAACTGTAAATGTTGCTGGAATGCCTACTTGGACTTCGTTGGGCGCACGCTTTTGGATTTCCATGCTCGGATTCTGCGATCCCTCCAGTTGTCGCACTCCCGGTGCCGCACTGGAAAATCCTATCAACTTTGGCGACACAGGCGAGTTTGTAGAAATACTTGATGGCGAGTCGATTGTCGGCGATGAAAAAGGCGGCGATGAAAAAGGCGGCGATGAAGTGGGCAAGGAGGGTTGGGGTTGGGATATAGGTGAATTAGATTGAGTGGGCATTCCCAATGTTGCAACAGGCGGAAGATCGTTTTTGGTCGGCGATGCCGTTGCGGT
>JAYVBW010000432.1:0-5945 GCA_043750255.1 Pirellula sp. | reverse complement strand
TTGCACGCGGCAGCCGAGTATGCACTGCCGAGTCTGCGAGCTTAGACTATAATCAATCGCCCTTGAACATCGAGCTATTGGACGGCTCTCTCCAGAATTCGTTTAGAGAATTAGTATGCAGAATCAGTATTCGTGTGGTTTTGACTTGGGCGGCACCAAAATGCTTTGCATCTTATTGGACGACAAGCAGAAAATTGTTGCGAGAAAGCGCAAGAAAACGAAAGGAACTGAGGGAGCACAAGCTGGCGTCCTGCGGATTGCCGAATTGATCCGTGAGACCTTCGCCGAAAACGGACTCCCGCTGGAAAGTCTAAAGTCTCTCGGTATCGGTTGCCCAGGACCTGTGGACATGGACAACGGAATTGTCAATGTTGCGGTGAACTTAGGGTGGAAAAACGTCTCCCTAGGCTCGATGCTCGAAGAAGAACTGGATTGTCCGGTTTCAATACTTAACGACGTTGACGCTGGTGTTTATGGTGAATTTTCCGTCGGAGCAGCCGTCGGTGCTCGCAGTGTTGCTGGGATTTTTCCAGGAACCGGGATCGGTGGCGGATTTGTATACGAAGGAAAAATCTTACGAGGCAAACGTTCTTCTGCGATGGAGATCGGACACACCCGGATAACCTCATCCAATCGTAATAGCGGTACAGAGATGACAGGCACTCTTGAAAGTGAGGCCAGTCGCTTGGCGATTGCTGCCGAGTGTGCCAAGCTCGCTTATCGAGGCGAGGCACCCAATCTGTTGCGTGCCGCTGGCACTGATATTTCCCGAATCCGTAGTAAAGTGTTAGCAGCTGCCGTTCGAGACGGAGACAAATCGGTTGAACGTGTGGTTAGGCAAGCGGCCCAAACGGTAGGATATGCAGTTACGAATTTGGTTCACATGCTATGCCCAGAAGTTATTATTCTGGGCGGCGGACTAGTTGAATCAATCAGTGAAATTTACCTCGATGAAGTGACCCAAACCGTTAAAAAGAGCGTGCTGCAATGCTATGAAGGCATGTTCGAAATAAAGATGGCAAAGCTTGGTGACGATGCGGGTGCGATGGGGGCCGCAATCTGGGCGAAACAGCATGCCCCGACTGCTAACGCGACAACCGGCTAGCTTGTGCTCTGTGAAAGCGTTCCTTAGTCTGTTACTAAGCGTCTCAACAAGGTATGTTGAGTGGCAGTGGTCGAATTTATGAAAGTTTTTCGGATCAGGATATCCATGCCAGTAAAATCAATTCAAGCCGCGGCGATAATCGTTTTTTGTTTTGCTGGATTTGCATTGGGTGAGGAACCTTCTCGGCAAGTAAATGAACTGTGTATGAACGAGTTTTGAAATGAAAAGCCCCTTTCCGGGAATGGATCCGTACCTTGAAACACGTTGGGGTGACGTGCATTCTCGGCTGAACATTTATGCCAGCGATACGTTGAGCCAATCTCTGCCGCCGGGTTTAATTGCCCGCACGGAGGAGCGTGCGATTGTCAGCGAGCCTTATGGTGGAAACCGCGATATATATCCGGACGTGGCGGTTTTCGAGCGTGGACTGAGTGAACCGAAAACGTCGGGGCAAAGTGTCGCGTTGGCAGATTCGAAATGTTTGTTGCTGCCTGACGTACCCGAGATCAAACAACGTTATCTCGAGATCCGTGACTCACGGTCAGGTGGTCGAGTGATTACGGTGATCGAGTTTGTCAGTCCGACAAACAAACGTCCAGGCGATGGGTTAGAAAAGTATCTTCAAAAACAACGTGAGTGTATCGAAGCCGATATCAATTTGGTCGAGATTGACCTAACACGCAGTGGTGATCGGTCTTTGGTCATGCCGGTGGGGAACTTGGAAGGCGACGAATGCACTACCTACGCCGCCATCGTGCGTCGAGCTGGCCAGCGGGATCGCGCGTGGCTGTTCAAACTGCCGATGAAGAAACGACTCGGCGGAATTCCCATCCCGCTACGCAAGACGGACCGGGATGTCGTTCTAGACCTGCAAGCGCTGGTTGATCAAATTTACGCGAATGGACGATACGCTGACGATTTGACTTACAGCGAAGCTTTGCGACCGGCACTTTCAGCCGAAGATGCGAAATGGGCCGAACAGCTGATGGTGAACGATCCGAATTGACTCCATCTCTACTTTTCCAGGCCAACAAGACAAAGTTTACGGAGCCTGTTGGGCGACAAGTCGATTAGAATAGGGCGATCATGCGATACCTACCCTCCCTCCCCGTTGTGATCTTGCTTTCGCTTTCGGTCTTCGGCCAAGAGTCAATTCTTTTTAATAGAGACGTCCGGCCCATCCTTTCTGATAAGTGTTTCTTCTGCCACGGACCCGATGGGGCCAAACGGGAAGCGGACTTGCGATTGGATGAACGGGAATCCGCACTATCGGCCAGTGCATTCACTCCTGGCAAGCCCGAGCAAAGTGAACTCCTAAAACGGGTCAAGAGTCACGACCCCGAGGTACGGATGCCACCTCCGGCATCGAAACTCGAGCCGCTTAGCGAGCGGGATGTTGCGATTCTCGAGCAATGGATCCAACAAGGGGCAATCTACGAAGGGCATTGGTCCTTTTTATCGCTCCGACCCATTGTGATACCCGATACGAAGTCTAACTTGTTGCATCCGATTGATGCCATCGTGCGGGATGCACTTTCCAAGCGTGGCCTTACCCAACAGCCGACCGCCGATCGTGAGACGTTGATTCGTCGCTTGAGCTTTGACCTCACAGGACTTCCGCCTTCGCCAAAGGAAATCGCGGAATTTCTGGGTGATTCGTTGCCCGGTGCCTACGAACGCGTGGTCGATCGCCTACTCAAGTCTGACGCTTATGGCGAACGCATGGCAACAGATTGGCTCGACGTGGCTCGCTATGCCGACAGCTATGGATTCCAAGTGGACCGCGAGCGAGACATGTGGGTATGGCGGGACTGGGTTGTCAAAGCATTCAACAACAATCTCCCGTTCGATGATTTCATCCGGTTTCAGATTGCCGGTGATTTGATTCCGAATGCGACCGACGACCAAATCCTTGCTACCGGCTTCAATCGATTGCATCAACAAGAGGCCGAGGGAGGCAGTGTCGAGGAGGAGTATCGAGTCGAGTACGTTTGTGATCGGGTACAGACATTTGCGACAGCGTTTCTAGGGCTGACCTTGGAATGCGCTCGTTGCCACGATCATAAATTTGATCCGATTACCCAAAAAGAATACTATCAGCTTTTTTCTATGTTTCAAAACATCGATGAAGCTGGCCTGTATTCCTACTTCACTCGCTCGCCACCAACGCCGACGCTTTGGTTGAACGATGCCAGCGCCAAGGAAAAATTAGTCAGTTTGGGGAAGGTCGTGGCGGAAAAAGAAGCTCGCCAGCAAACATTGAAACCGACTCTTCGAATCGCCTTTGCAGAATGGCTCAAGACGCGTGACCATGCATCGAACAATCCGAATCCCAGTTCGCCGTCGACAGATGGCATCTCCTCAAATGAGTTGGGACGATTCTCGTTTGATGAATTGGATGGAGACAAACTTGCGAATCAGATCAAGCCAGACAAACCCGCACTGCTTCGAGGTGAAAACAAGGTTGTCCCTGGAAAGTTTAATAACGCGATTGAGTTTAGCGGCGATGATCCAGTTGATTTGCCGATTGGCAATTTTTCGAGACACGAACCCTTCAGTGTTTCCCTTTGGCTAAAAACGCCTGATGAGAAAGAGCGAGCCGTTGTCTTCCATCGGTCGCGGGCCTGGACGGATGCGGCCAGCCGTGGTTACGAACTGCTGATCGAAGAGGGGCGACTCAAGTGGTCTTTGATCCATTTCTGGCCTGGAAATGCGGTTTCGATCGCTGCTCAAGATAAGGTTCCCCTCACCACATGGATCCACGTTGTTATAACATCGGATGGAAGTAGTCGCGCCGAGGGACTTCATATCTTCGTCGATGGCCAACCCGCCAACACAAAAGTGGTCAAAGATAAACTCACCAAAGAAATCACCGGCGGTGGTGGTGACAACATTGCATTAGGAGAGCGCTTTCGCGACCGGGGTTTCAAGGATGGACTCATCGACGAATTCCGTGTCTTTGATCGTCAACTGACTCCGCTTGAGATTCTCTACTTTTTCAATGAAGCTGCCGCACATGATATTCTTTCGAGCTCAAGTAACGAGATGGCCGAAAGGAATCGCGAACTCTTGTTCGACTACTACCTCGCGACCCAAAACACCGATTGGAAGTCGCTGCTGGACGAATTGCAAACGGCTCGTGGCGAATACAATAAAGCTGCGGACGGAACGGAAGAGATCATGGTCATGCGAGAACTTCCTGAACCCAAGAAGGCCTATACGCTAATTCGAGGCGAGTACAACCAACCTCGGGACGAGGTGTTTGCGGGAACTCCCCAATTCCTTTCCCCTTTTCCAAATGGCGCGCCCAAGAATCGTCTTGGGTTGGCTCAATGGTTGACCGAGCCACAACATCCGTTGACCGCTCGCGTGACGGTCAATCGAGTTTGGCAAAGTCTATTTGGTCGAGGCTTGGTGCGAACTTCGGAGGACTTTGGAAGTCAGGGGGCTCGACCGCTTTATCCCGACCTCCTCGACTGGCTTGCATCGGATTTGATCGCCCAACAATGGGACATGAAGAAACTGCTCAAAGAGATTGTGTTGAGTCAGACCTATCAGCAGCGGAGCGTAGCCGATGAGCGAATCATGGCCGATGATCCAGACAATGAATGGTTGGCTCGCGGACCACGCTTTCGATTGCCAGCCGAGATGATTCGTGACAACGTGCTCTCCATCTCCGGCTTGTTGAATCGCAAAATAGGCGGCCCGCCTGTGAATCCATATGAAATGGCCGAATCGTTTAAACCCGTCAAAACCAATAATGACGACTCAGTTTATCGAAGAAGTCTTTATACGAATTGGCGACGGACTGGGCCACCTCCAGCGATGATTGCTTTCGATGCACCTCGGCGGCAGGTCTGTACGGCAAAGCGAGAGCGGACCGACTCTCCACTTCAAGCCCTGATTTTGCTCAACGGAATTCAGTATGTCGAAGCGGCTCGTGTTTGTGGTGAAAAGTTATACCGCGATAATCAAGGAAACTTGTCGCAAATGATCGAAAATGGATGTCGGATGTGCTTAAGCCAAAGTCCCAATGCGAGAGAAATGGAAATACTCGGTCGCCTTTATCGCGAGCAATTGGCGCATTTTACTACCCATCCATCGGACGCTGAGCTGCTTTTAAAAATTGGTAATGCACCTCGCGATAAAGAGATTCCGAACCCGGAAGCTGCCGCTGCGACCATTCTGGCCCAAGCCTTGTTCAATCATGATTTTTGTGTTGTGAAACGATAACCCGATCTCGCAAGTTACGACTCGTAATGATTTATCCTCGAAACTCAACCGACCCGACGAATCACGCCACCGAAACATCGCGGCGGAGCTTTTTTGGCCATGCTGGATTGGGCTGCGCTGGCTTAGGATTAGGTGGAATTGCGATGGCGGAAATGCTATCGGCGGACTCCAATCCGAACGAGAATCGAGCTTCGGTGGATCACGGTATATTGAATTCGCCCCATTTTCCTCCCAAAGCAAAACGAGTCATCTATCTATTCATGTCAGGTGGTCCGTCGCACCTCGATCTGTTTGACTACAAGCCGGCATTGAATGTGTTGCAAGGCGAGCAATTGCCGGATTCCGTTCGTGGAACACAGCGTCTGACCGGCATGTCCGGAAATCAATCTTCGCTTCCCCTAGTCGGCTCGCCGTTCAAGTTTCAGCGGCATGGACCTGCGGGTGCATGGGTCAGTGAATTGCTGCCGCATACGGCCAACATTGCGGGCGACCTGTGCATCGTTCGTTCGATGTTTACCGAGGCGATCAATCACGGACCGGGAGTTACATTCTTTCAGACCGGCACACAGATAGCGGGGCGACCTAGTATCGGTTCTTGGTTGAGCTA
>JAYVBW010000431.1:0-2480 GCA_043750255.1 Pirellula sp. | reverse complement strand
CAACTGGAGCAAAGTGTCTCCTACGAACAGATTCGGCTTACCCTCAACTTCGAAAAACAGCAAAAGCAGTAGGATCCAATAGGCAACCCAATCAATGTCGATTTATCGCGTAATCCGTATACGCATTTCGAACCTTCAAAAAATCCTATCCAACACATTGCAAAAAGTAGACTTTCGATTGAAAATTGCCAAATTGTCCCCGAACAAAGCATCAGGCCGGATCAAAGACATGTTGATGAACTGCCTTAAATTCTCCTTCGCCGCAGTCTGTCTTGGCATCTTTTTATCACTGGCGTCAACGATTGCTTTATCGCAAACGCAGGAGCTAGCGGTTCAAGCCGCAGCGCCTTCTCTAAACGAATCTTGGGTCGGTTGGATCGAGACACAGAAGCAGCAATTGAGAACCATTGTGCGCTTGCAACGCGACAAGGAAGGTAACGCAATTGCTGGCTCCATTGTTAGCCCTGATCAAACTCCCATTGAGCTTCCCCTGAGCAATTTCCAAATTGACGCAAGTGGAGCTTGGCAATTCACCGTCGAAAACCCGACCGATGCCAAACGAACAGCCAAGTACTCAGGCAAACAATCTTCGGAACATCAAGTTGTCGGTGACTTTGAGCAAGTCGGCGAAAAACTATCGCTCAATATGCAAAAATTCGACTCGCTGCCGCTGGAAACTCGCAGCAACCTGGGTGCCAATTCGGTCTGGCTCGGAACACTTGACCTGGTAGTTCGCAAGATGGATTTTCGCATCCGGGTTTACTCCAAACCGCCGTTCGCAACGGACGATGCGCCAAGAATGCTCTTTGACTCTATGACGCAAAACGCGGTCGGAATTCCTGCGCAAGTCAGTGTGAGCGAGAACGGAAGCACTACATTTGAAATGAAAACCATTAGGGCCAAATTTGCGGCCACACTAAACGAAGAAGGGAATCAATTGGTTGGTCGTTTTATCCAAGGTCCGCTTCCGTTGCCGCTCGTGATGAAGTTGCTGACGGATGAAACTTCTGAGGCGCTTGTCGCCACCAAAGATTCGACATCTTCTGTAAAAAAAGAAAAAGAGATGCTTCCGAGTTCTGCGAATACGGAGCCAAGTAGAAGGAAAGTCGTTGAGGAAGGCAGCCCACCTTTCCAGGAACTGGAGACGATCGTACTGCCCGAGAAAACGGCAATGGTTTCGTCACCGTTTTTTGATGAAACTCCCTTCGAGGTAAGATACGGTAGTTCCAAGCCAAGAAATGGAAAAAACGCAGCCATCGCTGACCAAGGAATCAAATTAGCTGGCACCTTCACACTTCCTAAATTAAAGAAAGGCTCGAAGCCGCGTAAGTTTCCTGCGGTGATCATGGTCTCCGGCAGCGGGCCTCAAGATCGGAACGAGACCATCGGTCGGCACAAGCCATTCCAAGCGATAGCACACTTTTTGGCCGAAAACGGAATCGCGTCTCTTCGCTATGACGATCGCGGGGTCGGCGAAAGTACGGGGGATTTTTTGCATGCAACTTCAGCAGATTTCGCCAAAGACGCAATCGCGGTTTGGTCGTATGCCAAAACCATTCCTGGATTAAACGCATCCAAAATCGGGATCCTGGGGCATAGTGAAGGTGGCCTCATTGGCCCGATGGCCGCTGTTTGGGAACCAAGTATCGCGTTCTTGATCCTGATCGCTCCACCGGGCATGACAGGTTCGGAAATTTTGAAAACCCAAATCGATCGCATTTCTGAACTGCAGGGCATGAACGAAACAGATAGGAAAGCAACGATGGTCTTGCAAGGTAACTTGCAAAACATTGCGAGCGGTTACATTGCGGACGAATCCACGATGCGGCGTGATATTCAGAACGCGATCAAGATGAATTGGGATAGCTTAAAATCGCTTGCCAAGTCACAAGATCCGAACGCCGACCTGGACCAAATCCGAAAGGATCTGACTTCTCAAATCGACGGACAATTCGACCAGCTTCGGATGCCCTGGTTTCAATTCTTTTTAAGATACGATCCAACCCCCAATTGGATGATGATCCGATGCCCTACGCTGGCGATTTGGGGTAGCAATGATGTTCAAGTACTCCCCGAACTCAATCGCGCCAAGATCGAGAAAGCGATCGAGCGCAACCACGGATTGGACGCACAATTGACGATCCTTCCGGGCCTAAACCATCTAATGCAGACGAGCAAATCAGGACTTCCCAACGAATACAATGTGATCGAAGAAACAATCTCTCCAACCGTGCTCCGCACGATCCGAATTTGGGCCGAACAGCAACAACTCATTGAGCCATAGCCGCAGGCGATGCCCGGATTATTCATTAGCCGCAGGGCGCTAGCCCACGGTTGTCATTGCGACCCTAACCGTGGGCTAGCGCCAAATGGCACTCACTTTGACTTCAAAGTAGCAGGCACACTCCGTGTGCCGTCCGCAAATGGCTGGTTACGGCACATGGAATGTGCCTACTACGTTACAAAGTGAGTGCCATTGG
>JAYVBW010000430.1:0-18801 GCA_043750255.1 Pirellula sp. | reverse complement strand
GGTGTCGATGGCCTTCGAGAATACATAATGAAGGATCGCCAATCCAATTTTATCGACAACCTTTGCAGGAAACTGTTGGCTTTTGGTCTTGGCCGCAGCTTGCGGCTGTCCGATGATATACTCATTGAGAAGATGCAAATCGACTTGGCTTCTGAGGATTATCGATTTGGTACACTGACCAAGGCAATCGTTTCCAGCCCTCAATTTTTGCAAAAACGCGGAACCGACCACAATGAGAAAAGCGATGTCGAGTAGCAATCGAGTATCAAGGCGAATTCTGTTGCAAGGAGCCAGCGTATCGATGACTTTGCCTTGGTTGCAGTCGCTGCGAGTTTGGGGTGAAGACTCCAGCACACGTTCAGATGCACCCGAGTTCCCGAAACGGTTTGGCGTGCTCTTTATGGCATGCGGAGTCAATCCAGATCATTGGTGGGCTAAAGCAAGAGACAAAGGGCCAAACGACCAAGGAATGGAGCTGGGAAAGTCGCTTGTCCCGCTCGAGCCGATCAAGGGAAAGCTGAATGTGATCAATGGTTTGTTTAACAAGAACGCAACGGGAGTAGGCATTCACCCAGGACAGACGGGAAACATTCTTTCTGGGGCTTCCTTGAAAAAGGGAGCCGAGCTAGGCGGTGGTACGAGTGTCGATCAGTTGCTTGCGAACCGAATTGGTAGCGACACGATCCAGTCGAGTTTGGTGCTCGGTTGCGAGCAGCCGGTCACTGGTTACCACGAGACGAACTTTTCGATGGCATACAGCTCTCACATTTCGTGGCAAAACGCGACGTCGCCCGTTCCGATGGAGGTCTATCCGGCATTGGCGTTCGACAGCCTGTTCGAAAACCGTGGCGCGCGTCGCAATCAGAGCGTCCTCGACCGCGTTGGTGAACATGCGACTGATTTACGTCGAAAAGCCAGTTTGGATGACCGTCGAAAACTAGATGAGTTTCTATCCAGTGTGCGGGAGGTCGAACAAGGGATCGAACAACAACGCAAAGCACAAGACAAGGCAAAGGCACGCATGGATGGCAATCCACAAGCACTCGCGAGCATGCCACGCCCTGATAATGGACTTCCGGAGGACATTCGCGATCATATGCGTCTGATGTGCGACATTGTTGCGTTGGCGTTTCAAACCGACAAGACACGGATCGCGACGTTGTTGCTGTGTCGCGATATTTCGGGCCTTTTCTATCCGTTTTTGGATGCGAGGAACGCGCACCATTCGGCATCTCATAACGACCGCTCCGATGAGTTTGAACGTATTTCTACTTACTACTGCAGTCAGTTCGCTTATCTGGCTAGCAAGCTAGACGCGATGCAAGAGGGAGACGGCACGGTACTCGATCACTCCTGCATCATGTTTATCAACAATATGTGGTCGGGAAGCGCTCACAATTCTCAAAAGGTTCCATTGCTAACGGCTGGCGGATTGAATGGAGAGCTTAAGACGGGCCGCGTTTTGGATTACGAACATCGACCTGACGGTGAACGCAAGCTTTGTAGCATGTACTTGTCGCTGATGCATCGCATGGGGGTAGCGGCGGATAAGTTTGGTGACGCGGACGCGCCCCTTTTGGATTTGTAACGAGAATGCCCCCGAGTTCATCTCGGATGGCACTCACTTTGCGATTTCGTGAACCGGTGGGCGCTAGCCCCGGATTATTCATTAGCCGCAGGGCGCTAGCCCACGGTTGTCATTGCGACCATAACCGTGGGCTAGCGCCCAGCGGCTGATCAATAAACCATCGCTCTAGATCAGTAGGTCACAGCGAAGGTCCGGGCTGGCCCCGGATTTCGCAAAAGGTTTGATGTCCTAAAGGTTAGGTCGCCAAACCTATTGCGTTCGTTGGGAAGGATGCCGAATCGTTCGACCTACTTTTCTTCTTTTTCTTCTTCGTTGTATTCGTATTCGAGATCCGCATCGTCATCGGCATCGTCGCCCGTTTCAAATTCATCGTCTTCATCGATGAAATCTTCCAATTCTCCATCTAGACTTTCACCAGCATCCGCAGCAGACATCGCATCATTGTCGTCGCGTTTTTGTTTCTGTTCCTTGTTTAAATCATCCCGTTCATCGTCGCGAGCACGCGGTTGCAAGTAGAGTTTGATCGGGATTTCGCCGAATGGTAAATGGTCCCGAAGGAATGTGAGCAAGTATCGCTGGTAAGTTTTGGAAAACCCTTGCGGCTGGTTGCAAACCAAGATGATCGTTGGCGGCAGGCTAGTTATTTGCGTTGCATAGTAAATCTTCGGACGCTTCATCTGGAACAAAGGGGGTTCGTGTCGTTCCAATGCAACCTTGACTAGTTTGTTCAATTGATGCGTCGAGATTCGTTCGTTCGCTTGTTTGAAAAGCATTTGCGCGTGGTTCAACAACGCCTTGACGTTTTTTCCAGTTTGCCCCGTAATAAAACCGATCGGGCAATAAGCCATGGTCGGAAAGGTTTCGTGCACGTAACGCACCCATCGTTCCGTTGGCATCTGGCCAGCGAGCAAATCCCACTTGTTGACTACGAAAATACAGGGTTTGTATTGGTCTGCAATGTAGTGAGCAAGCTGTTTGTCGACTTTGCTCATCTGCTGCTTGGAGTCGAAGAACATGAGCACTACGTCCGCACGACGGATACTGCGCTGAGCTCGGTGCATTCCGTACCAGTCAATGTCGGTTTTGACGCTTTTGTTTCGTCGCAGTCCCGGTGTATCCATAGCCATAAATTTATGGCCGTCCAAGTCGAACATGACGTCAACGCAATCTCGGGTCGTTCCCGGCACTTGGCTGACAATCATGCGTTCCGCTTTGACGAGCGTATTGACGAAAGTACTCTTGCCAACGTTGCGTTTGCCGACGATCGCCAGCTTCATCATGGGCGGTTCGACTTCGGTGGGCATCGCGTCCAATTGGGGAATACGTTGCGTCACCAAATCGAGCAATTCGTCTTTGTTTCGATTTTGATGAACGCTGACCCGGATCAGCCAGCCACGCCCAAGCTGATGAAATTCGTCGGCGTTTGTGTCTAGCGACGGACTATCGGTCTTGTTCGCGACCAATAAAATCGGCTTGTTGATTTTACGAAGCCGATCGGCAACCTCTTGGTCCAGCGGCAAAAGGCCCGCTCTCGAGTCGACTACAAACAGCAGGACATCTGCGTCGTCGATCGCAATTTCGATTTGGGCTTCGATATCGGCGGTCAGGTTGTCGACGTCAATGATTCCCATTCCGCCGGTGTCGATAAGTTCGAAATGATGGCCGCGATGTTCGATCAACGTGGTCAATCGATCGCGAGTCACTCCCGCTGTGTCCTCAACAATGGCGAGCCGTCGGCCTGCTATCCAATTAAAGAGTGAGCTTTTACCGACATTGGGTCGGCCAACAATGGCTACGCGAGGGATTGGCATCGAGCGGACTGGAAAAATCAAGAGATAGTGAAAATACGGATCAAACCGTATCCTAGTCTTAAGTCAGCTTTTAAGGGAGTGTTCAGATTCGTCCTTCCTGTTAGAATCCAGAGTTTCCTCTATTTTTTGAATCAATTCCGGGCTGTCGTGGATTGCAAGGCAAAGGCACACATGCAAAGGAACCAGTGGAAAACGGCCAGTGCACAACTTTTGAAGCATTGGAACAGAAGTGGGATTTTGCAGTTTCCAGCCGGTGGCCCCCATTCGGTCGCCGCCGCTACGGCTTGGCTGGAAAAGTACGCCTCGACGATTTTCGAGGAATCCGAACCGCCAAACACGATTTCGCCATCGGTAGTCAACGAATCCGGTCTGGTTCCTCCGGCCACACCTATTCTCGACCCACAATCCGATAAGAAAAAGTCAGCCGAGTCAAGGACGACGAATCAGCCGGAAACTCCCAGCAAGAGTCTTGGCAATTGGAATTCGCCCACTTTGGCGATTCTCGATCGTCAAGGAGTTTTGGATTCGTTGAATGAGCAAGTGATCGCGTGTCGCAAATGTGAGGAGATTGTTTGTCGCCGACAACGAACGGTATTTGGAGTCGGTTCGACTAGTGCGAGAGTGGTAATGTTTGGAGAGGCCCCAGGCGCTGAGGAAGACCGCGTTGGCGAACCGTTTGTCGGAGCGGCAGGTCAATTGCTGGACAAGATTTTAGTAGCCAGTGGGCTGAAACGCGAGGATGTTTATATCGTAAACGCTCTCAAATGTAGACCGCCCAACAATCGAACGCCTACCGACGCGGAAATTGAGAATTGCAGGCCCTTCTTTGAAAATCAGCTCGAAACGATACAGCCCGAATACATTGTGTGTTGGGGTTCGGTCGCTGTTCGAGCGGTTCTCGGCAGCACAGACAGTGTGGGGCGTTTGCGAGGCAAATTCCATTCGTTTCGTGGCGCAAAAGTCTTGGTGACCTACCATCCCGCCTATCTGCTCCGAACCCCCGACGCGAAGAAGCTCACTTGGGAAGACATGAAAATGCTGATGAAGGACATGGGAATTGCGATTCCCGCCAAAAGCTAAAACTGGGGATGAGGCTAGCTCCCGATGCCGCTGACTTTGTCTAGCGCCCTACGGTTCACGTTTCCTAGGTGTTCGAATTCAAACTTTATCGCATGCGAACAACGCGTTCGGCGAGAATCTGCTTGGCTGCCAGATTAGGGATGTATCCGCGTACACCGTAGACGGTTACAGGCTGCTGAAGGTACCGCCTTAGGTTTAGGCTCGCTGTCGATTGCACGTAGGTAATGACCTTGCCTGCGTCGTCCGTCAACGCGAACTCCGGTTGCCCGCGAATGGATGTGTGGACTTGAACCAACCAGCCCGATGCATCCCCCTCCATCATAGGACTTGTACCGACTGCACTGGAAACCATATTTCCGTTTGCTCCGACACCCGTAGCTGACGCAGGCGTAACATTATTGGCCTGTCGTATTGCAGCCGTCGTGACATTGCCCGAGGATTGCTGAGCGATCGAGGAGGAATCCTGAGCTAGACCCAGCGTGCGCTGTCGAAGCGATTCAAAGCGTTCGATTCTCTCGACAAGCAATCTGGATTCGCCACGTACCATAGCGGTGGCACCGTTTTCTACCCACCCTGCCGCTTGATTCCTCAATGCAGAAAAATTCCATTCCTCTGTGGGGCTTGCAACTTGGCGTGTCAACTGGACGAGTGCCGATTGGATCTCAGGCGTTCGAAATTCCTCAGGGTCTTGTTGGTTGCTGGACAGTTCTGCATTCAACGAATCAGGAAACGATTGAGACTCGAGACTTCGAAGCGCGGGGTTCAGGCCATGCCACGCGGTCGTATCGAGTGCAACCGGAAAAACTTGAGATGGAACGGCATTCGGATATCCCGCGGCCGTAGACTGTGTCATGGAGTTCATGCTGGCCGTGTTATTCATGCCGGCCGTGTTATTCATACCATTTGGCGTCGAGCCGAAAACAGGTTCGTGAGAATTGAGCCAACGTGAAAATGTTGTTTCGCCTTGATGTATAGGTGCGCCGTACGAAGCGGGACCGGAGGCGTTCATCCCCATAGTGCTTCCAAACGTTGTGGATGCATCTGGCGGCAAGGTCATGGATGGCCCATGTTGGCCGAGCCCATGTTGGCCGGGGCGAGGCAATCTATCAAGTCGGCTGTTTCCAACGGGACCGATTCGTCCAACGTTGCCTTGGGATAGGTTCGTATGAAATTCCTGAGCTATTCGTGTGGTCGCTGGAGCGCGATCCGCCTCGATAATACTGAACCCGATGAGACCGAGCAAACTACGGATAGGCCTAATCCGGAGCGTTGGATCGGTCGATTGCATCGCTTCCCATTGTCGCTGGCCATCGATTTGATGATCGGTCGAAATGGCTTTTCCGATCGTCTTTTTGTGATGGGGACTGGCTGCAATAGGCCGAATGCGGGTCGAGGTCGACAAAGGACTCTCTGATTCCTCGGAGTCCATTACGGTGTCCATTACGGTGTCCATTACGATTGTTTCGGGTTCGCTATCGGTGATGTCAGACGCATTGCTCACTAGTCTGGATGAGTTGCCACGCGCCTGGACATCGAGAGTCGGGGAATGTATTTTTACATGAACGCCATCGGCTGCCATCTTGCCTTGAATCTCAGCTTGCTCTCGTTGAATCTGCTGTTCCATTTGATCCAGCGCTTGCTTTTCATCCGACCAGACAACTTTGCCAGACTGTTGTGATAATTTTCCAGACTGTTGTGATAATTTGCCAGACTGCTGTGATGGCTTGCCAGTCTGTTGTGATGGCTTCGCATCTTGGAGGTAGTTTGCCAATTGAACACTTCCGTCATTGAGACTGCTCTGTGGCGAGTCCGAAAGCTGTGATGTCCTGACCCATCGAAACTCCCCTTGCGGCGGAGCGATACGGTACCAGAGCAGCTTTCCCCCGTCCTCAGTCATTTGCAGTTCTTCACCAAACACTTGAACTAGTTGCGATTTTGCGAGTTCCATTTGCCACATGAAATCGGACACGTCGGTCAAATCGCTACCGACCCACGCTGGGGATTTGTCTTCGATAATTTCTGCCGATTTCCCACCTGGCAACAGGTATGCGATGTTCGATGGAATCCAATCATGGCTACCAGCGGGCGGTCTAATTCCTGACCAGCCATCGGACGTTTCCATGTATACGTCGACTGCTGCACCATTCAAAAGGGTGGACGTCGCGTAGTATTTTTCTGCAGGACCAGATCGGACAATCGCCTTCTTGGTGTGAACCGATCGTACCTTTGGCTTATCGAAATGAGCCGCTACATACGATGGGACTTGCTTCGCGTTTCCTTTCGCGGCAGGACCGTCTGCCAGAAGTGGCTGTGCCCAAACAATAAGTGGGCCGCCAGCGAGCAAGGCTATTACGATGGATCTGCGTCGATTGCATTGGGTTTGGCTTCGCATTTTGGCTATATCTTTCATCGAAAGCTAATAGATGCTGTTCCGGAAGCTAACAACACTTGACTGATTTGATCGGCAATCGTGCTGTCTGGTTCACGTGATTGTAGGATTCGCAGTTTGCGCGTGGCTTCCGGATCCGTCATGGATCCCAGCAATGCAACAGCCCGGCGTCGGACGTTTCGATCGGCACTTTCCGCCATCCAGAACAGCCAAGGAATTCGATCATGGAAACTGGGATCTCGAGCGATCGTATCCATTGCTTTGAGTCGCTGCTCGACATTGCCTTGAGCCAAGTCGATCGCAATTTCAAGGTGGGATGGAGTCATTCCGCGGCGAACAAGTTCATTGAACGCTTGTCGCACAATTCTTGTTTGCGAGCTCGTGAGCAACGGCATTAGGTTTTCAAGAGTCCGCTTGTCGATGCCGCTAATCATGGTGAACTCTTGAGTTTCGGAAGCCAGTTTGCCCTGCAATGGAACGTTGGCTTCCGCCTGTTCCGCACCAACAGTTGGCATCTGGACCATTATCGCCTTCGCGACAGTTCGCGGAATGGATATAGTCATATTGGGTAAGTGCGAGACAATCGTTGCAGCCTGATCATTTTGAGTCCCCGAATTGGAAAAGGAAGGAATCGAGGGCATCACGACCTCGCTTTTCGAAATCGTCGGCACTGACTCAGCAGGGGATGCGGACACATTGGAAGGCTCACTTTGGATGATCATCGCGTCAATGGATGCAAGCAGCTTGGAAGCGTCAGGAAGGTCCTTTCGGACGAGAGGGCGGATTTGAGCCGCTAATTGCCCACGTAGCAGGATGGATTCGGGAAGGCGAATGTGGTCAGACTTAAGCGACTCGATTAGTTCCGCCATTTCGGATGCTGTCGGTCGAATGGTTCCGCTCCATTGTTGGATCCGCTGTTCCAACAAATGAAATGCGATGTAACGTTTGCTTGACTCAGCACTTCCAAGTTCCTGAACCATTTCGAAGGTGCGGCTCGGGTTGAGTTCGTGCAGAGCCAGCAGGATTGGCAATACGTCCTCGGAATGCTGTCCGGAGATGTGTGCTAGTTGTTGCTGCCACTCCCATTTAAGCCACTCTTTAGAGGCATAAGGCCAGCTCCACACGGCAACTAGAATACAAACCAAAGCGAATAAGACGTGACGAAACCACGAGAAATCACGATTGGATTGATTCGCGGATTCGCTCAGAAGCCAATCCACATCAATTCGAACGACCTCTTTTTTCCCGTCTCTTCTGCCTGGCATCAATTCGATTTCGATTGCAATTTTGGGACAACGTGCGGTGACTCACCGCCTAATTATTTTCTACCATCTAGGCATATAGATTAAAGTCACGATGTGCAACAAGCCCAAAATGGTGCTACTGCTTTGCCACACTTAGATCCAAAAGAAACCAGTCATCCGCAGCGGACCGGTCTGAGATCGAGGGTGCCATCGAATGGGTGGCCGCGTTAGGAATCGTTCGAATCGCGTTGAGTGCCCACACTTCATTTGCCCAGTCTTTAGCGGACGGGTCGCTTGCAACAACTAACTGTTCCAGCGGAATTGCGATCTCTGCTGACCAGGAATTGTCGTCGTGAGATGTCGCAACGTACCACGTTGGATTCCAAAAAAGCATATCATTGAGAGAGTCGTGGGTTTCACCTGAGGCAGACCAACCGACTTCAAACCAACTTGCGTAGTCTCGATCCAAATCGATTCGAAGCTTGATCTGGTCACTTTCCGGCTTGATATGGTCTCTTTGCTTTTCTTTGTTGACTCGAGTAATTGTCGATGTAGGCGCATGGCTGAACACGTACAAGAATTGCTCATCGCGTGCGAACTTGATCAACGTCTTGCTTGCCGTTTGTGTTGACCACGGATCTCTCAACTCAACTTGCGTCGCTAATTCCCAAAAAGCTTCGTCTCCTATCCCATCCAAATAGGGACGGTTGAAAGTCCTTGTCAAAGCAGGGATACTGTTTGCCAATGGGGCCGGTGGTTGCGATCGTTGCAAGGACGACAGTTGCTCGGGGGCCGATCTTGTATTGAAAACTTGGCGTTCGGCTTTGGCAATTCGATTCCAATCCGATAAGTAAGGTGATAGCACTGGCCAAAAGTCGGCATAGCTTCGTCCGAGATTCACCATTGCGTTTGCTGATTCGTTTCGCGGTTGCATCTCTCGATAGCGAGAAGCGATGAGCCATCCCCAACGCGGATCTGTTCGTCTCGAGGCGAACGAGTCGGGCCATTTTGAAAGCAGCCTAGTAAATTCGTTCAAGTCCCGATTGGTAGAGATCGGTATACGCCGCATTGAGTTGGAAAACGAAGCGAGTTGAACCGAGGACGAGTCCGGTTGCACTTTAGCAAAGGGAGATGCTTGTTGCAGTGTTGACACCGAGTTGTTTAGTCCATCGAGATTTCGTTTTTCCAGCGTTTGCAATTGGTTGGCAAGGACGCGTTTTACTTCGATACTCCCGGTGTGCATCATCAACTCCCAACGTGCTGCCTCTGCCGCCGGGGATTGATTATCCCTTTCCAGCAAGAACTCAAGGGCAGCCTGCCATCGGTTCCAATCGCCGGAACGACGACATTGAATTGCGACATCCTTTAGCACTGGCGAAATAGATAATTCCGAAACATTATTTGCCGCCGACCTAAGGTTGCTATCCCATATGCGATCAGGAGTGAGTGGGTTGCCAGAATCGGAGCCAGTAAACTGCTTCCAATCAAACCAAGCGCTGGTCGCCGTTACTGTAGCGAGTCGCGGGCTGTTCTTCTGACGTTCTGTTAGCTGTGTCGCTTGATCGAGCACAACACCCTTGAGCGGCAGGTCCCGAATCAGACCGTTTTTAGTGCCCGCAATGCGATAAGAAAACTTTTTGTCCGAGGAATCCTCTGAACCGCGAGTCTCGAGCAATGGCCGAATGCTCGTCATGACGCTTCCTAGAACTACATTGGATTCCATAAGCATGGATGGCGAATAATGCATCCCTGAGTTTGTGCTCCGCACCATGATTTTTTGCGACTCCCAGGCTTCTTCCGGAATCCCACTGCTCGCAGAAAACACTTTAAAGTCTTTGCGTCCTGCCAGCGCAGCAGCTTGTTCGACTGCATTCGCTGATTTTATATCTAGCGCATTCCCAGTAACGCTACAGTTCGTAACAATCACGTCAGGGCGTGCGTTGCGAATCTCAAAAGCAATCCGCCTCAGCATTGGTGAAACATCCGCCCCGGTGCTTGAGCCGTTCGAGTTTTCTGTAGAGGGCTCTGCGTAATAGCCGAGATCGCTTTCGCGAATTCCTGAGTAGAGATTGCCTGCGGGCAGACTGGCTAGCACACGCGATTGAGCCAAGCCGATTGTCTTACCGGCTATTTCGAATCGCGACGCCAATTCTGGCAATTGGCGCGTCCGTTCCTCAAAACACTGATCATGAAGAACTAACGCAGAAGCATGCCGTTTGCTTTCGTACACTACATGGGTCATCAGATCCCAGGCGACACCGGAGCACGTACTAGAAATGTTGAGGACTGCGCTGCGTGTGCCTGACTGATGCTGAGCCCACCAGGCTTTCCCTCCATTCCGGCTAGCAAATAGATGGGCCATTGGTCCACAACTGAGCAGCAGGTCTCCATTCAATACTGAGAGGGAATGAATTGCGTTGCGATTACTGGTGGTCACTACAGCCCACGTCTTGCCAAGATCTTCGGACGTCCAAACGACGTTTCCAGGCTGCCCTGCTATCCAAATGCGATTACCATGACCGACTGCATCTGCGAGCGAGACCATGGATCGGTCGTTTATGGTGCCTGGCAGAGCCAGTTGCTCCCAACGGACAGCATCTCTAGACCGATAGAGCTTGCCGGCATCTCCGCCTATCCACCATGTACCCTCAATCACTTTGCAAAAACGAACGGGATCAAACGGAGTGACAGGCAGGTCGACCGATTCATATTCAAGACCCGTTCTTGACCTGTGGATTTTGCCTGCGCGATCAACCACAACCAGTACCCCGTCTAGCCCAACTGCTGCGCATTGAATATGACCGCAGGGAATTGGTCTGCCCGCCCAAGAATGGCCACCATCGGTACTCTCAAACAACGCAGATTGATAATGATTGGACCAATCACCCCAAGCCAAGATATGTCCTGCATTCACGAGTTGGGCGCCTACCAAACGAGGCAATTCATTTGCGTACGACTGCCATGACTTGCCGCCATCGGAGGTCGCTAGGACAACACCCACACTGCGATGCGAATAGGGCTCAATTGTTCCGCCAACGACGCAACCATTCAATTCGTCTGAAAAACACACCCCGTAGAGAATCGCATCGGAGCGCTGATGCTGAACCTCCCAATGCTTTCCAGAATCAACCGTGGATAGGATTAAACCACGATCGCCGACAGCCCAAGCGTTGTCAACGGTAACAATCTGACAGGCGCGGAGTTCTCCGTCGGCCACAGAGTTCGTTTTGTCCAGTGCGTTCGCGGTGGACACTATTTCTTGGCCGCATACGAGGACAAGGATTAAGAATAGAATACGGATTGGAATAGCGACGCTCCTGCCGAGCCAGTCGCAGTCTTGCGCTCGATTCCATCTTTCTGCACTTGATATCATAATTGTCGATTGACGTTATTGTTGGATCAACGAAATGTCCTGCGATCCCGGAATGTCTTCGGGCCATTTAGTCCAAATAGGCGTTTCCTCTCGCACTTTTTTAATGAAGTCAATGCGCTGTTTTGAGATTTTTTTCTGGACGAGAGTCTTACGAATCTCCGCTTGGGCTTGAGCAAAGGTCTGTGTGTAGGCTTGCTCCCGTTCAAGTACCTCGACAATGTGGTAGCCCTCGGTATCCTCGATGATTGGGCTCAGCCCGCGAATAGGGTTTTCGAATATTGCCGTATCAATTTTTTTGCTCTTGAGAGATCCTTGAGTTGTCCATTCAAAGACGCCACCGTCAGCAGCCCCAAGGCCCGTCGACTGACGCTTTGCGACCGCGCCAAAGGGCGCTCCACCGAAAAGGACTTGGTTACCCATGTCGTCAATTGCTTTGGCTGCCGCTTCCTTATTCGGAAACTTGGAAAAATTGGCGGAGAGCATTTGAAATCGAACACGGGCGGGGCGTTTGAATTCGTCGATGTGGTCGTTAAAGTAGTCGTTTAACTGGCTCAACTCGACGATGGGTTTTTCGGAAACGCTTTCTCGAACATGCTCTTGCGCCCATGTGTTCTCAGCAAAGTCCCGCATCATGGACGGTAGCGTCTTACCAGCTTCTGCAAGTTTTTCCTCAAACTCCAGTTCCGACTCGCAACCCATCCTCGCCATTTGCATCGGCTTCCATTTTTGGTGAAAGATTTTGGCTGTTTGCGTCTTCATGTGTTTTTTCGCTTCCGCTCGATCTTTCACGGCTTTTCCGGATACTTTGTCGTTGAGGAATCGTTGTGCAAGTGACTTACGCGTAACGACTTCCATCAACTCCTTGCGCGCCTGCATTTCGAATTGGGGGTGGCCAACAATCTGAGGGTTCAATCTGTTGGGCGGGAATAGATCGCCCAAAAGAACAGGCTCTTCCCCTACGACAGCGACGAGCATACCCGCTTCAAAACGGTCCATTTTGTCTGTCGAAGGAACTATTTTGCTTTCATCGAAACCGAGACTTCTCGCAGACAAAAAGTCGGGCGCTAAGCCATTCGTGAATTCCGTTGGCTGGTTCGCAATAACACGTTCCGCCACGTACACGGGCTGCTCGAGTCCTTTCGAACCAGGCGGAAGTCCTCCGACAACGGTTGGTGTGTATGGCTGATAGCGGTTCACGTTTTGTTGTGCGATTGCAACACAACTCGGTGCCAGCAAACCGATCATGAGTGTAGCAATGATATTCTTCATCTTAACCATCATCCATGACTGAATTGTGGGGTGGTTCGCATTCAAAACGATGTGGTTTTGATACCTACCGTGGTTTCCTCCATAAATATAGAAGAATCGTCGCTTCAACCGCAATAGAACTACCGAACTGCTAGCAAATCGCAAATCGGTCGTGTGGCCGCGACTCCGTCTGCTGCAGCACGATCATTCGCTTCAATGTACGTTGGGCACAGGAATAAGTTGGACAGGAATCCGAACTTGCCTGCCATCCCGAATGATGATTACGTCAACCGGTTTATCCATTGCCGTCAGACCTACCAATTGAACGAGGTGTTCGTCATTTTCAACCGGCAAACCATCAAATTCGAGAATTACATCACCGTAGCGAAGTCCGGCGAGCTCCGCCGGACTATTCGGCTTGATCACTTTCACAAACGCCCCACGAAGTCGGGCATTTCCAGGCGATACACTGTTTTCCGAATTGAAAGCTCGTTCGACGCTTACACCCAAATACGATCGTTTCAGCTCTCCATTTTCCACCAGTTGACGAGCAACCGTCATGGCTAAATTGATTGGGATAGAAAAACCAATCCCTTCGTTGCCGCCTGAGTTGCTGGCGATTGCAGTATTGATGCCGATCACTTCACCGCGCAAATTCATCAGCGGTCCACCGCTGTTGCCAGGATTGATGGCTGCGTCGGTTTGAATGAAGTCTTGGTATACGATGGCTTTCGAACCAAGCTCCAGGTTGCGTCTACCCTTGGCGCTGATAATACCGTAACTGACGGAATGGTTCAGTCCGAATGGGCTACCCACTGCGAAGACAAAATCCCCCATCTCAATTTGGCGGCTGTCCGCGATCCTTGCAATTGCCAAATTATTTCGGTTGATGTCGATGACTGCAATGTCGGTAGAGGAGTCTTCCCATACGCGGGTTGGTTTCAGCGATGCGCCTGAGTCAGTCTCGATTTTGATGTTCTGCAAGGAAGCGGCATGGATTACGTGGCGATTTGTGATTATGTAATTGTTGGTTCCGATTTGAACAATGACACCCGAACCCGCTTCTTCGACCTTTCTGCTCTCAGACTTGGCCGGCCTTAAGTCGGACTTGGTTGCATTTTCTATTCGGTCAGCGAACGGTTCTTCTTTAATGGCTTCGATATGAACGACGGTCGGCCCAACGAGACGAACGACTCGGCGAAGCAGGGAATGCTGTCGCTCAATCAAATCCACTTCTTGGGAGATCTGAGCATACTGGTCGGCACGCTGTCGGGCGTTGGACGGATCCTCGGACGCTGGCGCACTGGGGAACTGATCCGTTCCACGTTTTGGAAAACCAGTCGTTTGCCCAAAGGCCGCAGCCTCTCCGAGGCCAATTAGGCATGCGCACGTAGGTATCGCGAACGAAAGAGACCACAACTTAATAGATTGGAACGTATCCATTCGATTTGAAGTTCGGTATAGTTTCATCAGGTGATGGAGTTCGCTAGTGGAATCAATTTGGCAAGACTGCTGGTAATGATGGTATTCGGACTTCAGACCTTACTTTTTTAAGACCAAACCAAGGCATGCCCGGTTAGACACGGATTTGGTTGGCACAAATACCGTAATGACGTGAACTGCGGATTATGCCGGATCTACCTGCCGAAATCTAATTTTTTACGGGCTTCCAGTACTGCGCGCTCCTTGGCGAGATCCGGCTTCGCGCTGCTTTTGGAAACAAACCTCTTTGAATCGGATGGCGAGGGTTTAAGAGCCGTTAATTCCAGCGTATCGTTGATGGAATTGTTCTCTTCAACGACAACATGCGGTTGAACGCCATGTGAACTAATTGGCGTACCTTTCGGTGAAAAGAATTTTGAAACTGTCAGCCGCAAGCCGCCATTGCCGTGATCGTTGTGAAAAACTCCTTGTACGCTTCCTTTGCCATACGATGTCTGGCCGACGACGGTCCCGCGATCATGATCGTGAATTGCTCCAGCAAAAATTTCGCTCGCACTGGCGCTGTCTCCGTCAATCAGGACTACCAAAGGAAGATCCCAGGTTCCTGGAGCGGTCGCTGTGAAATTGTGATTCTCTTGACCATTCCGACCTTTGGTAGACACAATGGATCCACGAGTGATAAAATAGTCAGCCAGCTCGACGGCCGAGTCTAGTAACCCGCCTGGATTTCTACGTAAATCAATAATCAGGCTTCGCATTCCATCGTGGCTCAGATCCATCATGGCTCGAGTCACTTCGCCAGCGGTTGTTTTTTGGAAATTGGTAATGCGAATGTATCCAACGCCAGGCTCTGACATTTCGGCCACCGACACACTTGGTACGTCTACTTTCCTACGTGAAACATTGACGTCCACCGTACTGTCGTCTGTATTCCGCAAGACGAGCCGAACGCTACTACCCTCAGGACCACGAAGTAAATCGGCGGCTTTTTTTGCGCCAATTTGCTGAACAGAGGATCCGTCCACGTTCAAGATGAACTGATTTGCGTAAAGACCTGCTTTGTGAGCTGGTCCGCCTCGGAATACATTATCGATCCGCAGCTCACTTCCCTCCGCCCATAACTCAACTCCTAGGCCGATCAAATTCCCCTCGATTTGTGACATGACTTCGCGGTATTCGCCAGGTGTAAGCAACGCGGAGTAAGGGTCGAGCAGGCCGACAGAACCCGCAATATACTCATAGATTACTGCGGAGGGCATTAAGCCGATTTGCTGGCTCGCTACATTCGCTACATACGCAACAGTCGCTTTCAATTCCTCTGCGTTTTGGATCTTTCGACCGAAAACTGCTTTGTGGATCGTCTTGCGAAATTGTTCAACGGACGCCGCATCCGCATTCTTCAGATGCTTGCCCAGAAAGTCTTGTTCGGTCAGCGCAACCTCAAGGAATGCGGTCCCGTGTAACGCTAATTTGTAGTAGTCGACCTGCTCGACATAGTAGGCTTCTATTTTCGCGAGCACTTCCGTCAGCACTTGCAGTGCGTCTGTTGGAGTAGACATGTCAACCGTTTGCATAAACGAACGGTCTGAATACCTGCGAGTTACGTCATAATGAATACGGCAGATTTGAAGCCGCTCGCTGCAATCCTTTAGACGGGCGTCCTTCTTGATCGTCTTCTCATAGTGCAAAATTGCTTCTTGCCATCGACTCTCCTGTTCAAGTCGCTTGCCCTCCGCAAGGGGAGAGCGTATTCCCTCCATTTGGCCCTTTGTCGCAAGAGCGTACTGTCCATACGCCACCGGGGTGTTGCAACTCCATGCCAAGCAAATTGCGATTGCTAAGTTTGCTATTCGCAGAGACGAATTTCGCATACGGAACAGTTGGGATAGGTGCATAGTGTTAGACGCCTTCAAACGCTAGGTGAGTATGCAACCACAAATGCGTTCGTCAAAAATCCCAGAAGAGAATCTGCTCGGATCTTTTTCGCAATCGGCAAGTTCAACCAGTGCCGATCTCAATATGACGCAAATGGGGGTGGTAGGGACAAACGCTGCGTTCCCTCGATCGCCAAAGCTAAACGGAAGAGTCAATTTTCCGCAGCATGTGGCCTATGCGTCTTGCACAAGAAAGTCTTATTTGCAAAATAGTTAGGCGGCCATTCGGTCGGTCTACTGCTGCGACATCTACTTTACGCATTTCACTTACCGAAGGCAACTTACCGAAGGCAACTTTCAAAATCCTTGGTCCGATAGCAGAACTCTGAGACCCAAAACTACGCAATTTTGCAGGAAACGAAAAAACGGCATGCTGATCCTCACAAACCTCGCAATCGACACTAGAAAAGCGGACGCGTTCGTTTGCCAAAGATATTCTTGGAATCCGAAGCGTGATTCGACGTCAAATCAACTAAGCAGTCGCAAACATAGATATACTAGTATGAATAGGTTGTTGCGGAACTCGTCCAATTTTCATCGAAGCAACTTTGCTTAAGCTAAAACCGCCAAATGTCCCAAGTATCCCCTCCAATCGCCAGTTCCGGTTCACTCCCTGCGGGACCCAGTAGTCCTAGCAAGATTAATCGCGAAAGCCTGCATCACTATTTGGTTGAAGCTGCGCACACAATGCGGCGCGTTGAACTAGGGGTCGGAATCACCGGTTGGCTATGCGTTCTCGTCATCTTCTTGCTCGCAGCCATTCTGGTCGATCATTGGCTCTGGCCCCTTAATTCCATTGCCCGATTTGCAGTTTTGATTTTTTTAGTGGGTTGGAGCCTTTGGTGGGTTCCTCAGCGAATTTTGCCGCTGCTGTTTCAATCTATCCATCCGGAGCATGCGGCCCGCAAAATCGAAAAACAACATCCTGAAATGAAAGAAAGCCTCATTAGTTGGCTTCAACTTACAACTAACACTGAGCATGCTGCCCCGCGGGGAGTATTGGCAACCGTTGGACGCTTTGCAATTCGCAATTTAGGCGGCCAAGACTCTAACGCGATTGTCGATTCAGCCAACCTTATTCGGTTAGCTGCCCTACTGTTCGGCTTCTTGCTCACGGGTTCCGTATACCTTTTCGCGTCTCCCAAGAGTGGCACGACCTCGCTCGCACGAATGCTTATGCCTTGGTCCAATATCCCACCGGCCGCTAGGGTTCGCATCGTAAGCGTTGCACCCGGTACGACGACTATTACCCAAGGAACCAGCCTGCCGATTTCCGTTACTCTACGTGGTATGCATAAGGGGGATCAAGTCTTCGTTCGCTACGATCTCTCCGATGGTCAACAAGTTGGACAGCGACTCAAAATGACCGAAGATATCGAAGGGGTCAACTATCGATTGGAGTTCGGCAAAAGCTTTGGCGGCATTCACCAACCCCTTCGCTATTGGATTGATGCTGGTGATGCTTGCGCCGGTCCATTCGCTTTGAGTGTTCAAGTCGTGCCGATCGTCGCAATCGATCGAATGGAATTCGAATACCCAAAATATACTAGACAAAAATCTCGTACCGTGCTCCAGGATGGAACCATCGAAGCACCGGAAGGAACGAAAGTAAAACTCTTTGCACACGCCAACCAAGCCATGATCAAGTCTCGGTTGGAGTTCGACCCGATCGTCGGCAATGGTGTACTTCTCAGCTCAAGCCACATGATCGATCTCGAAACACGTGAGACGCAACTGAGCGGTTCGTGGCTGCTCCAACTGGACAAGAATGGAACAAACCCGACACTTTCTACATACCGTGTAAAAGCAACAAACGCACTTAATGAATCCAACGGCGACCCGGTCATCTACAAGATCAAAGTGCTGGGCGACCTGCCACCTGAAGTGCGATTACAAAGTGACCTGCCATCGACCATGGATGTCCCACTCGATGATTCACTCGACATAGAAATGAGAGCGGTCGATCCTGATTTCGGATTGGTATCTCTCGTCGCTACTGCAAGATTAACTAGCAGCAATTCCATCAAAGATAAAAAAACGGTTTTTGAGAAAAATTGCTTCAGGTCGTCTGAGGGCACAACCGGGCAAGTGGTAAAGAATTTTACCTTTAATCCATCTGACTACGATTTGAGGGTAGGAGATATTCTCGAGTTTCGCGCAATTGCAACGGACAATCGATGCAAGGTTGGGGAGGATACGCCTGAACCGAATCAAACCAGCTCAACGCCGCTTGAAATCCGTATCGTGGCAGTATCCAAAACATCCGCCGAGAAAGACAAAAATCTTGGCGAAAAAAATGCCGTGGCAAATCCAGACCCAAATCAAAATCAAAACGGAAAAAAGCCAAGTAAAGAAAACCCACCAACAAAGCCAGATTCAAAACCCAGTGAAAACATAAAGTCAGACGATCAAAATGAAAAATCTGATGGCCAGAAACCGATTGGTCAAGAAAAATCAAACGAAAGTCAAAAAGACAATAAAGAAAACAAACAAGACGAAAACACCAAGAAGAATAAGTCGCATGAAAAAGGTTCTGGACAAGGTCAATCTGGTTCCGACGGTGAATCCTCAGATTCTGAAAGTTCGAATGAAGGTGACGCTTCCTCAAACCAAAAGGATGGTAGCAAAAGCAATAATTCAAAATCGAAATCAACGTCCGGCTCCAACGCGTCTTCGAACGATAACGAATCG
>JAYVBW010000429.1:0-2812 GCA_043750255.1 Pirellula sp. | reverse complement strand
GCTAGCGGCTCTATGTCGCCTATACGCCACGCCAGCGAGTAAGGCAATCGCGGCCACTCTCCAGAACTAAATGTATCTGAATCCCAATTTGGAAAATCCAATAGAGCTTGATTATAAACGTTCGACATCAGGTCTGCCGAACCTTTGCAACCATCAAACCAGCGTCGTACCGTTCGCTGCTGCGATCTTTGAAAATTCGACTCAAGCTTGCCCATCCCTCCAGCGTGAGCCTCTTCCGATTGTCTATCTTCTGCGGCGTGGCGCTTTTCGAGTGCCTCTATTTTAGGTTTGCGGTCCGCATGGATGCGCTGATGCTTTTCTCGCCTAGATGCAGCAATCACTTTTCGCTTTTCACTGCAAGCAAGGGTTAATGCTTTTCTCTTAGAGTCAAATTCGCTCAGTTGTTTTGTTCTCTTTTCGCGATGGTCATTGTCCAGACTTTGTTGGCTAGTCACATACTGCTTATCGAGACGATTAATTTCCTGCTGGCAATTGAAGTCCGCAATCCGTCGACCATGCGCTAAAACGGAGTAGGCCAAGTTTTCTTGATCCAACACTAGAGGAAACATGCGACGGATGGTGCGAGTCACCAGCGGGGCAGTCGCAAAGTGAATAATCGCAGTGAATAGTATCGAACCGATAATTCCGACAATACCGACAATCAAAGGGACCGAACCTAGAGACCAAGAAATGGCTGCGGCTATTGCTCCCAGCACGGAGCCAAATCCCAAAAACCAATAAGCCCCCAACATCTTGCTGACCGGGTGGTTCTTCATTCTCGAGATGCAAACAGAAAGCGTTTTTTGAATCTCTTCGAACCGCTTCGCAACACTCGGCAGATCCGAGATCGATTGCATTTCGTCAGTGCTCTCTGATGTGCTGCTGGCAGTTAGGCCCTGTAGAGTTGTGTCGCCCGTTCGAATTCCAACCCACTCGCGGCACTCGTGCATCTGCTGCTCTATCGTGGTTCGCTCTCTATCGAGTTTGGCTTTGATGCTATCGCGAGCTGTTTTGCGATTCAAGCATCCTTCGTCTCGTTTCTGTTTAAGCTCTGCCGAATCGCTCTCGTATTTCTTCTTCTGTTTAGCTTTGTTTTCAACAAAATCGGATATCAGCTTTTTTGACTGTTGCCGTTCCTGATTGTTAATGTGGAGTGTATCACGTTCGGCGGCTGCAAACTGTTTGTCAATCAGAACATCCCATTCTGTCATCGCCGATCGCCACCCCTGGGCGTGTTGCAATTTCATTTGGCTTTTCAAATTAACAAACTGACTGATTGTTCTGTTGCTCTCCGCTTCCAACGTTACGCGATCGGCAGATCGTGAGTATCGCAATTGCCCTAGCCTAGCACGCAACCCTCGCACCATTCGAATTTGAAATTTGAATAATCGACCGCCAAGAATTGGGCTGGAATTGGACTTGCGTTCTGACTCAGAAACGGCGTTCGTATTCATGGCAATTCGTACGGAAAGAGGCTCTGTCCAACTAGTTCACTATACACTATTGGACAATGAAAAGGCAGATTTCATAGCACCATCGATGCGTCTGAATCGAGCTGACCTGAGAATTCGGTGAAAACCGGATTCGCCGTTCGGCTTCGGAAAATTCCAGTCGCCCAATCGACACACTGCATTCAATCCGACGATAAATAAAATTCGCTGGAGGTTTCTCGGGTTCGAGCAAAAGCTCAATCGAATTCGGACGAGTCGACGCCTGCACGTGTGTCAGGACATGATACTGCGATCCGAAAAAAGTAGAGAGTTTCGAATTTTTGCAAGCGATGTCAAATTTCAAAAGATGGTTATTCTGTGACTCGATTGCCGTAGACCAATGGCCGTTTCCAGACAGCCCAACGCCCAGTAGTACCGGACTTGCCCCCGACGTAAAGCGTTCCTCGACCATTTGCTGCATGGGAGGACTCGCTGGCCATGGCTCCTCCTCCGAACCCTCGATTGATTCCAACAAAGGAATATAGGAATCTCCGTCCCCTATCCCAATGGTATGCGATAAACGGTCTCGCAGCTTGAAATAGCGAACACTCAACGCACCTGCGGACAACGAAACCATACTATTGCTTTTGTAGATGAATCGAACGGATTGAACGACTGACCCACATTAAACCAAGCCAGTAAGTGGTCCATCCGCACAGAAATCAGGATTTCCAAACGACTTTTCTGGGTATCCCATCGCCTCGCAAAAACTGAGCAATAGCCGATTGTGCGGCACTTTATTGAAATCGAGCGCCTGCCCCATCTTGAAACCTAACCCACCACCAACCAACACAAATGGGATGTTGTCACGGGTGTGCGAATTGCCTTTGCCCAATTCGTTGGTCCAGACCAATGTCGTATTGTCCAACAGTGACCCTTCGCCGCCGGGCTCAGGTGTTTCGGCCAATCGTTTTGCTAGATACGCAACTTGCTCACAGTACCACGTGTTGATCTTGATCAATTTCTCGTAGGCTGGTTCGTTCGTGTCGGGTTCGTGCGAGAGTTGATGATGACCTTCATCGATGCCGAGCCATTTCATCTTCGGTGACCCAACACTGTTAGTAATTTGGAAGGAAGCAATTCGGGCAAAGTCGGCCGAGAAACTGTTGACCATCAAATCCATCTGCATTCGGGTGATTTGAGGGATATTGTCATTTTGCTCCTCCACATTAGGCGCCAGCTTGGGGACGGCGTGACCAACGTCTCCTTTCCTAGACTGCAACTCCATCTCGGCTTGCAGCTCCCTTTCTATCTCGCGAACCATGCTTACGTGGTCCTGCAACATTCGACGATCCTCAGCGCTGATCATCTGCTCTACTTTG
>JAYVBW010000428.1:0-4156 GCA_043750255.1 Pirellula sp. | reverse complement strand
TCGATGCTCGATAAGATTTTCGACAAAGGCGAAACCGATTCGCAAAACGATGGCGGAATGGGACTTGGGCTCGCAATCGTTAAGACCTTCACTGAAGCTCACGGTGGGCATGTGTCCGTAGTGAGTAAATATGGATCGGGCGCCGAGTTTCGATTTTTGTTTCCTGGAGCACCGCGAAAATAGCCGAGTTCGCTAACCCATCCCCCGGGGCTTGTCGGATGGTCCAGTTTTCGCTGTGGTGAATAGCAACTGACCTTGATTCTTCGACGACTTCGCGCTTAGACGATGCTCTATAATCCATTTCAGAACTACCAAAGTAAGCCGCATGTTGAAATTCCGATGGAAGCGACGCAAGATGCCCCGATTTGTCGCGCTTGCGAAGCCGTATTGGTACTCCGAAGACAAATGGAAAGCGCGAAGTTTATTGGCCTTATTAGCAATTCTGTTGCTTGGGAATACCGCATTTAGCGTTTTTCTAAACGAGCAGGCAGGGGAATTCACGTCCGGACTTGCCGCTCAAGACTCTGGCCGCTACTGGTCTTCCATTTACAAATCGGTTGTCCTCATTGCCGCAGCTGCACCGGTCTATGTTTTTTACTACTTCGTTCGCGATAAGCTCGTCAATTACTGGCGTCGTTGGCTGACACACAATTATTTGGACACTTATTTTCGAAACAACGCCTTTTACAAACTGGCATTCAATTCGGAAATTGACAACCCTGATCAACGCATTGCCGAAGACATTAACACATTTACATTGAAATTCATTTACTATTTCCTTCTTGCTATAGAAACTGTTCTGCAACTGATTGCGTTCAGCGGCGTACTTTGGTCGATATCGCGGACGCTTGTTTTGTTTTTGGTTGTTTACGCGACCATTGGAACACTGGTTACTAGTTTTGTATTTGGAAGGTCTTTGGTAGCCCTTAATTTTTTCCAATTGAAACGCGAGGCTGATTTTCGCTTCAGTTTGGTTCGCGTTCGTGAAAACGCTGAGTCTATCGCGTTCTATCGTGGTGAGGAGCCCGAATCCCGCAACATAAAACGAAGGTTTGGGGACGTGTTCCAGAACTACAATAAAATCATCAATTGGCAATGGTTTTTGAATCTCTTTCAATACTCTTACAGTTCGGTCACCTTGATCATGCCTGGGATTATTCTCGCTCCGCAAGTACTATCGGGTGACATTGAGGTGGGACGAGTTGTACAGGCTGCCGGAGCTTTTGCGGCGATCTTCGCCGCATTGACAGTAATCGTTAACAATTTTGATACGCTAAGTCGATTTGCAGCCGGTGTTACTCGCTTGGATAAGTTCGCAAAGTCTTTGGACACTAACGCAAAGGATCGTCCAAGTGAACGGGAGTTGATTCAGACAAACGAGGAAGATCGATTCGCTTTAGAGGGCCTTTCTTTGCAAACTCCCGATTACAAGCGGACACTGATTGTCAACCTTACTCTTACGATCAAGCCGAACGAGGGTGTCTTGATCATCGGTGCAAGCGGTGGTGGAAAAAGCTCGTTACTGCGAGCTGTGGCAGGGTTATGGGATGCTGGAAGCGGGTTGATTGTTCGACCACCCTTGAAGGAAATGTACTTCCTGCCTCAGCGACCCTACATGATTATTGGATCGTTGCGTGGACAGTTGCTGTACCCAAGCGGGAGAAAAGATGTCACAGACGAAGAACTGTTTGAAATTCTTAAAACGGTCAATCTTGAAGATCTCGCTGAGCGGTTTGGCGGATTGGATGTGGAAGCCGATTGGAGCAAAATCCTCTCGCTTGGCGAACAACAACGGGTAGCGTTTGCACGCGTGCTGCTTGCTAAAACCCGCTTTGTGATTCTGGATGAAGCCACCAGTGCATTGGATTCGAAGAACGAAGAGATGCTATATCAAAAATTAATGGATTCCGGGGCGACTCTAATCAGTGTTAGTCACCGCATGAATATCCTCAAGTATCACACCCATGTCCTGGAGCTTAGCGGCGACGGAAGCTGGCACATATCGCTATCGAAGGACATGTAAGGAAGGAGCTATGGCCTGCCTGATTGCATTGCAGCTTTAGTATTTCAACCGACTGCGTCTAGGCCCTTTGATAACTTGGATGCCAGTTTGGGCAAAAGTGGTGGAACGCTCTGAGAAAAATGTTGGCTCACCAGATTTTGATGAAAATCGAAAGTTTGTCGCACGGAATGAGCTGCCCAGCGTCACAAACTTAATGACGCTTAATTTGCATTATACTTTTAGCTGGTGAAAAACGATGAGACTGACTCTGCGAACATTATTGGCCTATCGGGATGGCGTTTTGGATCCCAAAGATGCTGCGGTCTTAGAAGCCAAGATTAAAGACAGTTCAACCGCTCAGCAAATTTCGCAGCGAATTGAACACGAGATGCAAAATCGGCGGCTCGCACCCATCCCGGTCGACGCACGCGAGTTCGGCTTCGAAGCAAATCTGGTTGCAGAATTCTTGGACGATACGATTCCCATGGAGACCTTGCCAGAAATGGAACGCAAGTGTCTCGAAAACAACACGCTTTTAAGCGAAATCGGGAGTTGCCATCAAATACTGTCGCGGGCGTTGTCCATTCCGGCACCCATTTCTGCGGCGCTTCGCCAGCGAATTCGAGATTTGCCAAACAATCCGCTGGCGAACCATTCCGCTAACGCAAACGGACGGATTCGGAGAATGGACGCTCCGATTTCGGTGGATGGAACAAATTCTAAGCCTCAGAACACTGCGGTTGTGGTGGCCTCGAGCAAGCCTATGCGCAAGTCGAATGGTGAACTGCGAGGATCGGGTATCGAGTTGCATGATGGATTGGGGCGTCAAGTCCCAGAGTACTTAATTGGAAGTGATCGTGGCTGGCTCAAGTCGGCCGCCGTTGCGACGAGTCTTTTGTTTGCACTCGTAGTGGTTGGCGCTATGGCGATCGGGCCAGTCGATCGAGTTCGCGATTTATTGCGGAAATCGGACGTGATTGTTGACGCGGACTCCAATGTAAAATCATCGATAAAAAAAACGGCTGTGACCAATGACGATTCGAACTTGATCGATACCAAGGCGACAATTGATGAATCGTCGGTTGCACCGCCAGTACCCACAATCGAACCAGCACCCACAATCGAACCAGCACCCGCTAGCGAACCAGCATCAGCTCTAGACACTGAGACAACTTCCAAAGCGACTCCCACTGACTCACCCAAAAAAGGAGAACTAGTGGACTCAGCGTCGATCGTTAAGTCCGAGATTCTCGGCGTGAAAGGTCGGATCCAGTGGTTGCCAGAAACAAAAGCATCCTCGGAGTCGATCGTATTGAAATTAAGCACAACCGACGACAGTGCAACCGCCATTTGGAAACGAATGAATCCTGGTGAACATGTGCACCTAGGTGATCGTGTCGTAGTGCCACCTACCCAGCGGACCGAAATGCGGGTTGAGCCAGGCATTCGCTTGTTGTGTGCGGGTGAGAATGATTTGGAACTTGCGAAGGACATCGCGTGGCCCCGGGTTGTATTTCGTTCCGGTCGTGTTCTCATTTTTGCAACACCTGATGCACAGGAGATGGAGATGGATTGTAATGGCATCATGGTTTCGGTTCGCTTTGGAGCAGCAGATGGGAGCTGCGCTTTGGAATTGCAAAATTTTTGGTCGATTTTCACGGATGAAATGTCTCAAGCAAGTAAAGTCGAAACCCAATCGTCTGTTCGACTGTTCGGAGTCGAAGGTTCGCTTGATTATTCGTTCAAGATCGCCAACCGCAAAGCAGGAGGGACGTTGGCAGTTGGCCAGTATGTCGACTGGAAGAACGGTGAAGCCACAGTAGTACAGGAATTGACGGAAGCTCCGTGGTGGTTCAGGTCTAGCATCAGTAGACCAATCGATCTTCCAGCCGCCACCGACTTGCAGAGCGCACTCGCAGGAAAAGCACCAGGAGCAACAGAAGCGCAGCTATTGGAACTGACCAACAATCGACGCGGGGAAACCGCTGCGTTAGCCGCCAGAACGCGCATGATGCTTGGTCGCTACGATGGACTATTTGAGCCTGAGGGGGGGTTCAACCGCAAAAATTTGCATAGCCATTGGCAGTCGTTGCTAGCACAAATTCCTCAATCGCTTGGGCGAGAGGAGCATCGAGCCCAATTGGTCAACGCAAT
>JAYVBW010000427.1:0-2056 GCA_043750255.1 Pirellula sp. | reverse complement strand
AGATGGGTATCACGACAGTCGTTGCGAGACATCGAGCTACGTATCTTGATGCAAATGAGTGCTTCGGATTCGAATCAGCTAATCGACTCCAACGCTGCGAATAGGTTGGATCGTTACGTCGTTCTGATACAAGATGACATCGAAGGCAAGCCGATCAAATTTCGGCCTTTCGAATTGGAAAGTGTAATTGCAAAGCTAACGCACTAGACCGGATTATGCTAATTGGTCACAATTCCGTCGATTATTGTTCGACATTCCCCTTTTCAATCGAGTTGAAATCATGTCTGTTTCTCCGACTATCCTGGGATTGCAGGCCAGTTTTGGTTTTGGCGACCGCATTGGGATGGCCACTCCGGGTCATGTGGCTGCCATGAATCGAGCTGGAAAAGGGATTGCTCCTATATTTCCCCAGCAGTCCATTCGAGAGATGCAGCGCACTGGTCGCAATCCTACTCAAGTCATGAACGAAGCGATGCAGGGTGCAATCCATTCGGGTTGGACGAGCCCCACCGGTGCGGATGCGGATCATCTCAAGACCAAGCAGGACGTTGACGTTACTGCAACCGCTGGCTTTACATTCTTTACCATCGACCCGTCTGGTTGCGTCGACCAAAAAGCGGACAACTACGATGAAGCGACGCTCAGGTCCAAATTCGATTCGATTCGAAGCCAAACGGCTTGGTATCAAGCGTACGTTGGTCGAAGGATTGCATTGCCAAACGGCACGTCTATCCATCTGACCGATCATGCGTGCATGCGAGCGGCGGTCAAATATGGAGCGGCGATTTCGCATGCGATATCTCTTTCAAACTACATCGATTCCGTCCAAACCAAGGCCAATCGGGAATTTGAAATTGAAATCTCTGTCGATGAAACAGACCAGCCTACGACGCTGGCGGAACATTTCATCATTGCGGAGCAGTGTCTCCAAGGAGGGATGCGATTGATCAGCTTGGCCCCTCGATTCATCGGCGACTTTGAAAAGGGGGTCGACTACCGTGGCGATCTCAAGGCGCTCGAACAATCGATGCGCGACCATGCGGCCATAGCAAAACTGCTTGGTCCCTACAAAATCAGCTTGCACTCAGGCAGCGATAAACTCTCCATGTACGGCATCCTTTCAAAAGCCACACAGGGAGCGTTCCATGTTAAGACTGCTGGAACGAGTTATCTTGAGGCGCTTCGCGTTGTGGCCAAGCACGATCCGAAAGGCTTTCGTGAGATCATCGACTTTGCTCGTGGTCGGTATGATGTCGATAAAGCCACGTACCACGTGAGTGCGACGCTCAAAGACGCTCCGTTAACCCACGAGTCAACGGATCTGGAACTTGAGCAAGCGTATCTGGAATGCTGGTCCGACGTCGCGCCAGGAAAAGGTTTCACCAAACTTGGGCGCCAGATCCTACACTGCACCTTCGGCTCGGTATTAACCAATTCGCGACTTGGGCCGTTGGTGAAAGATTGCCTGATCGCGCACCCTGAGACCTACACGGAAGTTTTAGAAGATCACTTTACCAGGCATTTGGTTGCGCTTTCCTATTAGCCTTGGAGTACCAATGAGTACATTAGATTCAGTAGAAAAATACGCTACCTACCGAGGACTCCCTCCACTGGCTGGCCTAACCTCCATGGCTCGCGCGGTCGAATGCAAATGGAGTGTTGAGCAGAGTACGGAACGGTTGAAGCGTATGCATTATGTGTTGAAACGATTGCATGAGACGCTAACCGCTAGAATTACTTCTGAACCTATCTACGAATTGAAGACTGCATTTAGCCATCACGCTTATTTGTGCGCGGAGTATACGACCGCCATCCGCCATCGTGTCGGCGAAATGCGAGTCCCACCGTTGGGGCTTGAGCAAGTACCACATGTATCACTGAAGCTCCTCATGGACGAGATCATTGCTGCACCGACGACACAGGAATTGGTTCTTGGAGTCTACGAAGTTGCCGTGCCGTCGGTTCTCGAAGCGGCCAGTCGACTCGAGCGGGATGCACATCCTTTGGCGGACGCACCGACCGTGAGACTGGCCAAACTCATGCAGTTTGAGTTCAA
>JAYVBW010000426.1:0-9436 GCA_043750255.1 Pirellula sp. | reverse complement strand
CGTTATCGATGGAGATGACGGTTGTCGTGCGCGTTCCAAGAGTTTTTCTCCCCCAGGCGGAAGCTCGCGTTCAACAAGCAGCAGAGAAGGCAATGGAAGAGCAGGAAGCAGCCATACGGAGTCTTGTCGCCAAAGTCGATAGAAGTGTAGCTGTCTTGACCAATTCAAAGCGACAGTCTTCCTCGTTTATTGCGAAGTGAACTTCTTTTCACAGGAGCCGCCCTCGATTGCGATTAGCGCGGCGGCAATTACAAACTGCCATCATTCAGAATAGTCACAAGTGTTGCGTATGTAATCGGCTTTACTACATGGTCGTCAAAACCTGACTCGAGTGAATGGAATATATCGGCTGTGTCCCCATTGCCAGTTACCGCAATGAGACGAACAGAATCTCCTGATGGAAGCAATCGTATCTGCTTTGCCAGTTCATACCCATCCATGCCAGTCATCCCAATATCGGAGAATACGAAATTAGGCATTTTTTTCTGAATGGCGTCTAACGCAGATAAACCATTCGAAGCAACTCGAACGTTCTGACCGAGTGTTTCGAGGAGCCTCTGAAGTGTGAAAGACGCCATGCGCGTATCATCTACAACAAGAATTTCTTGTCTTTTGGTGACGATAGGGTTTGCGATGTTGCGAGAATCCGCTGGGACTTCAGATGGGCTTGCAGCTTGTATGGTTATTGCTTGGTCGGAAAACTTGCCGATAATTTGCATCAGGCGTTTTAATTGACGGTCCAAAATTCCGAGCATTTCGGACGATTGATGAGAAATGGCTGAATCCAACTTCATCACATCGATCGCACTTTGCATGGGCGCAAGCGGATCTCTTAGTTCGTGTGCAAGATGCGAAAGCACGTGTTGGAAGGAATCGCAATTTGCGATGAAATCCTTATCAGTCTCCGGTTGCATGCCAGCTCAGACCTTCAGCTCAAAATGTTTTCCAGCGCGGATTTGCGTGGGTCGATAAATAACCTGCAAATAGAAAACGCTATCACTAAAGAAGCTCAGCGCCAACAGGAGACCGCCAAATTGTCTTGATCTTTCTCGAAACTCGAACGGATGCCACGCTTGCGTTTTGATTGCATAGCCGTCCGTTTGTAGCTCACCAGTCCCAAATTGAGATATTGACTCATGGATATTGACTCGACAGGTGGACTGTTCTACGCTAGATTAGTTCTGTGAATGAATTATTCGAACCTAGGAATATAATGAGCGGTTTGGACGAACGAGCGAACGACTTTGGGCTGATTGTCCATGATATTTTAAAGCAGTTTCTGCAATTACACGACGCTACCGCCAGCTGCCCTCAATCCAATCTTGGGCACCAAGACCTGCGAGTCGTCGAACATTTGGGGGAGTCTGGGGCGCAAATGATGCGTTCCCTCGCTGAGCACCTCGGCGTTGCCGTCAATACCATGACGAATTTGGTTGATAACCTGGAGCAAAAAGGGCTGGCGCATCGAACGCGGTCCGCAATCGATCGCCGAGTTATACATGTTGAGCTTACCGACGAGGGTAAAAAAGCGTACGTAGCAGCGTCGAATGCCAAATTCCTTTTCCACCGCGCTCTACTTTCGGTATTAACTGAGGACGAACAGGAAATCATGCTCGTGTTGTTTCGAAAGATTGCGCGTGAAGGCTGGAAGCAAGTCGAGATGTTATCTGCAAGTCCTAGTTCGAGCGCTAACGCGGATGCTGCCTCTTAGATCTCTGAAAATAAATCATGACTACAAATCTTTTGGAACCGGCAACTCACACCGATCCATCCGAGGCTACCATCGCTCCATTCCAAAGTGCGGCTCAAAAGCATAACGATGGATTCGGTTCGAACTTGAAATCCAATACGCGAATGGCCTTGATGCGGTGGCTCGGAGGAGTGGCGATTTTGTCCCTTGCGTTCGGTTTGGGATGGTGGTTGGCTACTAGGCGTGCCCGTCAACAGGACCGTATCACGTTGTCCGCTTCAATCGATAGTAAAAATCCAGATGACGTCGTCGTTACTGCGGCTCCCGTAGCGCGTCGTGCCGTTCAAAGATTCGTCGAAGCGGTTGGGACTCTGCATGGCTTCGAGGAGGTAACGCTCAGCTCGAAGCAGGAAGGTCGTGTTCTCAAGATATACCATGACCTTTCGAGTGTTGTTCAACCCGGTGAGCGATTGCTCGAGCTAGATCCCACCGATGCCAAGCTCGCTTACGACCAAGCGGAACGCAGTGTTCAAACCGAGCTTGCGAAAGGGGGCTTCCCCAAGGTGCCAGCCGAGTCGGATGACCTCCGCAGCTTGCCAACAGTCGTATCTGCTCGCTTGCGAGTTGAGTTAGCTCAGTCGCGACTACAACGCATGATGCCGCTCAGGTCGTCCAATTCCATTTCAGTCGAGGATTTTGAACAGGCGAAATCGGATGTGTTGGTACTCGAATCCGATTGGCAACACCAGCTTCTTATGGCCAATTCTACAGCTGCTGCAGCTAGGCTACGCAACGCTGAGCTGGCAATTGCAAATCAACGATTGAGAGACATTGTGATTTGCGCTCCCACACCAACCATGGAAACCGCAACGGCAAACCAAACCTATTCGATCACGGAACGGATGGTCTCGGAGGGAACGCTCGTTCGGCCTGGAACCGAGGTTTTTAGGCTTGTACTCGGGCATACCCTCAAACTAAAGCTCGCTGTCCCGGAAGCCTATAGCAATGATGTAGTCGTTGGGCAGTCGGTCGAAGTGTTAACGGGTTCGATTCTCAAGCCAGCCGTCGGAACCATCGCTCGGGTCAGTCCAGCCATAGATCGATCGACGCGAACCTTTGTCGTGGAGGTCGATGTTCCGAATCCAGATGGGCTAGTAAAATCAGGCGGCTTCGCCAAGGCCAGGATCTTGATCAGTATGGACGAGAACGCTACCACGATTCCGTTGGCAGGTCTCTACTCGTTCGCCGGCATCCACAAACTCTTTGTCATTCAAGACGGTATCGCGCGCGAAATCCGAGTCACTTTAGGCGAGCAAACACGCGATTGGGTGGAGATTACTACACCACAGCTTCCTAAAGATTCTGTCGTCGTTACAAGCGGGCAACGACTACTCTCGGATGGTATTCCGATTTCTGTGCGGGAGGCAACACCATGAGCCTATCCGACATTTGCATTCGTCGTCCAGTCTTCACATGGGTGCTCGTAGCTGTTCCGGTCGTTCTGGGCATTGTTTCGTACTTCGAAATGGGCGTAGATCTATTCCCGAAAGTCGACTTTCCAGTGATCTCGGTTTCCGCAGCGTTGCCGGGTGCGAGTGCAGAAGAAATTGAGTCCTCTGTCACGAAGCGGCTTGAGGAAACGCTCAATACCATTTCTGGTATCGATGAGATGCGATCGACAACGCGAGAGGGAAGCGCCACGATCGTGATTCGGTTCCTCTTAGAAAAGAACGGAGACGTCGGGGCTCAGGAAGCCCGCGACAAGATCTCGTCGGTGATCCGTCAACTTCCGGATGGAATGGAAACGCCGTTAGTTAACAAATTCGATTTGGACGCGGCCCCGATTATTACGATCGGAATCTCGGGCAACCGTGACATTCGCGAAGTGACGGAGATTGCTAAACACCAAATCCAGGAGTTACTTCAAACGGTTCCGGGCGTTGGCAATGTTTTCCTAACAGGTGGTCGAAACCGAGCCATCAATGTTCGTGTCGATACCGATCGGCTGAAGGCATACAGTGTGTCGATTGAGGAAGTTCGACAAGCTCTTGTGAGCCAAAACTTAGAAGTCCCTGGGGGAATCGTTGATCAAGGTCAACGGGAAATGGTTCTGAGAACTTTGGGACGCATCGCTACTGCCGAGAAGTTCAACGACCTGATCGTAACCAATCGTAATGGTTATCCGATTCGAATCAAGGATATTGGAGTCGCGGAAGATTCCATTGAAGAACCGCGCGGCGTCAGTCGGCTGGATGGACAAAACGCGGTTAGTCTTTTCGTTCAAAAACAGTCCGGAACCAATACGGTTGCCATCTCCGATGCGGTGCAGACGCGATTGGATCGCATTCGCAAAACGTTGCCTAGGGATATTCAAGTGGAGATCACACAAGATCAGTCACGATTCATTCGCGTTTCGATGGAAGAGGTTCGATTTCACTTACTGTTGGCGGTGATTCTGGTCGGTGCCACGATTCTTTTGTTCATTCGAGACTGGCGAACTACGGTGATTGCAACGCTTGCCATTCCGACGTCGATCATTCCAACCTTCTTATTTATGCAGACCATGGGTTTTACTCTGAACAACATCACGATGTTGGGATTGATATTGGCGATCGGAGTGGTGATCGACGATGCGGTGGTTGTGCATGAAAACATTTTTCGACACATGGAAGAGAACGGCTTAGATGCGATGGCAGCGGCGAGCATCGGTACACGTGAAATCGCGTTGGCCGTTTTGGCAACGAGCTTGTCATTGGTCGTGATCTTTGTCCCAGTTGCATTTATGGGAGGCATGGTTGGGCGGTTTTTTAGTAGCTTTGGGCTTACTGTCGCCTTTGCCATTTTGATGAGTCTATTCGTATCGTTCACGTTGACTCCAATGCTTTGCTCTCGATTTCTAAAAATCGAAAAGCATCGGCCGGGGCATTCCAGTTCCAAATCGGGCTGGATCTATCAAGGGGTCGAAAGCGTTTACGGAATCTGCTTGCGTTGGTCGCTACGGCATAGATGGTTGACGATCGGAGCATGTCTATTAATCATTGTCTCAACCGTTCCCATTGCTATGAACCTTGGGGCGAATCTCGTGCCTCGCGATGATCAAAGCGAACTGCAAGTTGGATTCATCACTCCGGAAGGTTTCACGTTGGATCGGACCGACCAAGTCGTCACGGAAATTGAAAATCGATTGTCCCAACTACCAGGAGTCGTACATCGTTTTACCTCGATCGGACAGTCCGGTACCGCCAAGGGGCAGGGAGATGTCACTCGCGGCTCCATTTATCTCCGATTGGTGGAGCTCGAGGAGCGGGACTTCACCCAGTTCGATTTGATGCGTCGAGTTCGTGAGATTCTCCGAGACTATCCCGATTTGCGAACGTCCGTATCGGATGTATCCGCTTTAGGAGGCGGTCCCAACGGTGACAATCGGATTTTTCAGATTAGTTTGCAGGGGCCCGGAGTGGAGGAATTGGCGACCTATGCAGATGTGCTTAAGGAAAAACTGCGACAACTGCCGGGGCTGGTCGATGTCGATTCGACTCTCTCGATGCGAAAGCCCGAGATCCAGGTAAACATCGATCGGGAGCGCGCGATGGATCTGGGTATTCCAGTTCAAATGATCGCTAACACACTCAGCGTATTGGTCGGTGGCCAGATTGTTTCGAGTTTTAAGGAAGGAACTGAGCAATACGATGTTTGGCTGAGAGCTGACAAACGATTCCGCACCGACTCCAAAAACTTGCAAGCTCTTTCGATCCCTTCTCCATCGGCTGGGCAAGTTCAATTGAGCAGTTTAGCACAGACCCAAGAGCGGCAGGGTCCAAGTCAGATCGATCGATTGAATCGCCAGCGAACAGTGACATTGATGGCTCACCCGGACGAAGTTTCGCTTAACGAAGCGGTCCAATTTGCAAATAAAAGTGTGGCGGAAATGAACTTGCCTCCTGAGTACCAGATTGTATTCGGAGGACAAGCAGACATGTTGGGTGAGACGGCGTACTACTTTATGGTTGCACTGGGGTTAAGTGTTACGTTCATGTATTTGATTCTGGCTGCTCAGTTCGAAAGCTGGATTCATCCAATCAGCATTCTCGCCGCATTGCCTGTGACGTTTCCGTTTGGGTTGTTGTCGTTACTCCTTTTCCGTACGCCGCTCGACCTGTATGCGATGTTTGGATTGTTTATGCTAATCGGGATCGTCAAAAAGAACGGGATCTTGCAGGTGGACAAGACCAACGAATTGAGACGCAGCGGAATGCCGCTTGAGGCAGCCATTCTCGAAGCCAACCACACGCGACTCCGTCCCATTCTCATGACGACAGTGATGCTCATGGCGGCGATGTTGCCGATCGCTTTAGGGCAGGGGCCGGGTGCCAGCGCTCGAGCAAGCATGGCCAAAGTCATCATTGGCGGTCAAGCGCTTTCGTTGCTAATCAGCTTGCTCGCAACCCCCGTCGCCTATTCACTCTTGGACGATTTCAGAGTATTTATTAGTCGCAAATGGCGGGGAGCTCCCACCGGCCTCGCTGAAAGTAACCAACTTAGGCGTGCAGCATATTAATAGCTTTGGTTTCCTGTCGGTTCGAACAAGAAGCCCTCTAGCTTCTTGATCGAGTTGCACATGCTCGCGGCTTCTTATTCTCGCAAGGCGTTCGCATCACTCAGACGCATTGTCGCCTTCGGCGCGGGTGCCGATTGCACGATAGGTTGCCAAGGCGATACTATTGCTAATAAATCGAACCGACCCGTCCATGAATAGGGAGTTGACTCCTCCCGTGTGATAGCTGCGAGACGTCACCGCCGCATACGTGTCGCCCATGTTCGATTCGGTGGCCATAACCACATCGACGTCATATCTAGCTCCGGCATTGCCGTACATCACCTTTGTGTTTGGAGTAAAAACGGTCGTAAATCCTGTTTCGTGAACTTTCCCATCTACCCATTCCACGTGCGTGTACGAGGTCAAGTTGAAGGTTCCCAGCGAAAGCGACGCCAGAGAAGTGGGCGGCTTTGGAGGTGACGCGAATGAAGCCGAGCTACTTGCCCCCGTCACCCTATTGGTAAAGGCTTTTACTTCGGCGACAGCCAGTGTGTTGCTTAAACCGTCAGTAAAATCCGCTGGCCTGTTTGATTGGTTGGGTCCGAACGCTCCATCACCGGTTCTCATCCCAGCAGTTTTGGCGGTCAATACAGCCCATGTTCCATTGTTCATGCTGTAATTAATGGGCCAATGCTTGTTTCCAAAAGTTGGATCCGTCCCGTATCCTTTGTCATTCAATTCGCTTGGGCACATGAATGTGCTCACTCGCTTGGACGAAATATTCGATTGTGTGTTATAGCTTGCTGCAAAGTTGATCCCATGGAAAAGGTTTTCCTGTTCGATGTGGGGGAGGATGCGGGCCATACCCGACCACGCGTTTGTAGTGGTCACTGCGGAGCCGTTCCAAACGTAATTGCCGTTGGAGGGCAACCCTTTATTAGTGTCCATATGCATATGCATCGCGAGGCCAATTTGCTTCAAGTTATTCGCGCATTGAATGCGTCTAGCTGCTTCGCGGGCTGCTTGAACAGCAGGTAACAACAGTCCAACTAAGATGCCTATGATAGCAATGACGACCAGCAATTCGACTAAAGTAAAACCACGAAATGATGCAAAGGTTGCCTTGATATTCGACTTTGCTGTGTGCTTTGAATTCATGTTCAAACTCCCTCAAAAACCAGGAAACGGACTAAACCCCAATGCCTCAACATGAGTTTTGGCGGCGGTACCGAGCGTGGCTGGCTGAGGTTTTCGTTGGGCGGGGAATCCGCTTGAATCCAATGGCTTGCTGCGTCGTCGGGTTGTGTATAATACAACTGAGAATCAATCTCAATAGCAGTATTGCGTAACAACGGATTTACGTCAATAATGCATTTGTATTTTCGCAAGCAGAATTGTGAAAATTCCGTTTTGCCTATGAGAACTTACGCTTTTTAAAAGAGTTTTTCCCCGATGACTGTGCCGAATTCGATTGAACGACATGTCGCCGCACCGCCGGAGTCGGCTTCCGATTCAAGCCGTGTCGCGCCGAAATTCCCGAAGATCATCGCATTTAACGATCTCTGCCGGTGCGGCGAAGAAGTCTGGATTGAGAATGACGGCCAGGTCTACCGTCTTCGTCGCACTCGGCAAGGAAAATTAATCCTTACGAAGTAGAAATGCGTGGATGTCGACTTCACTTGCGTGGATGTTAAATGCGAATGCTAGCATCTTGCCGTACTGATTGTGGCTTGTCATCCCAACGCTTGCTCTGCAACAATGGACTTGGAGGATTCGAGCGGGAAGGAGATTCGAACGACGGACGAACGTCGATTTCGGGCATCTCCTGCGGTTTCCTCTCATTTTCGGTTTTACTTGTGGATGTCGATGGTCGCCCAAGTTGATTGTTGGGTCGTATTCCAAAGACACCCATGGCCTACAGAAAAAGGGATTGTAATGCGTATTTTGATAATTTTTGCCGCACTGATTGTCGCAACGGAAGCCGCCGTCGAGGCTGGCTCGATTCGTCGCTATCGGCGGGCACCAAGCGTTTCTACCACTCCCGCACAGGCACCTGTGCAGTCGCAGAAAGAATCTGCGGCAGACCAATCGGAATCGAATGCGACGGCTACGAAAATTGGGGACGACGCACTGGCGGAAGTGAATGCCGCACGCGCTAAGCGAGGATTGCGGCCATTCTTACCCGACCCATTGCTCGAACAGGCGGCCCGCACCTGCGCGAAAATACGGTCGGCCAATCGCATCGCGGGTCATTTATCCAACGACTTTGCTCATCTGCCGTCTGGAGCTTCGGCAACGTCAGCCGGGTGCGGAGCGCTTGAACCATCCTGGGGTTGGGGGACATGCTGCACCTATGAAAACTACACGTACGCAGGAGCTGCGTGGATGATGGGAGCAGATGGCAGAAGATACATGCATTTGTTTGTTCGGTAGCTGGTCTTAGGCAATCGGACAACGAGCGTGTCGCTCGTACACCTTACTCCGCGACTTCTTCATCCACCGTCTCCAGTAGTGCTTTTTCGATTGCTCCCGATAAACTCTTCGGTGAGGTCACCGAGGAGAAACGTCCTATCACGACTCCATCGCGTCCAACCAGGAATTTGGTGAAATTCCATTTAATGCTCTCACTTCCAAGGAACCCCTTGGCGTTCGATTTCAAGAAAACGTACAACGGATGTGTCGCGTGGCCGTTGACATCAATCTTGGAAAACATAGGAAACGAAACATGGTATTTAAGAGAGCAGAATTTCTGGATCGATGCTTCGGACTTGGACTCTTGCGATCCAAATTGATTGCATGGAAAGCCCAACAGGATTAATCCTCGGCTGCGATACGATTCGTAAAGCGATTGCAATTGTGCATACTGGTCGGTGAAAACGCACTGGCTAGCAACATTCACTATCAAAAGCACGGAACCGCGAAACTGTTCAAGTTGAATCACCGCTCCATCAATCGTTCGGGCTGAGAGTGCGTATAGAGAAGTTATCGGTGTTGTTTTCAAAATAGCGACAACTGTTGTTCAATATTTGGGAACTACCGGAGGCGAGTCAGACCAGGACTGAACTTGGCTAGTTGGCTGGTGCAATTTCGTGAATGAATTTAGCCGATAATCCAATGTCGGGCAGCAGTTGTTTGCAGGCGATTCTCGATGACTCATAGATTACCGGAAGTCCGCTGCCAGGGTGAGTGCCTCCGCCAACCAAATAGAC
>JAYVBW010000425.1:0-4142 GCA_043750255.1 Pirellula sp. | reverse complement strand
CGATTTCAATCAACCAAAGACCAGTGGCTAATAAGCAATTGGTAGAGGACTCAGGTCAACCAAACAGGGGCGATCTGCCCGTTCGATAGCCACTTTGCCCTCGAAGTATCGCTTCTTGAGCAAGCGACTCCGGTGTCCCCGCGACTCGTTTGAAGATCTTGCCGAAACGTTTGACTAAGTCGCACCACAATTCCCCTGACAGTCCGACTCGTTCCAGGATGGGTGCCAAATCGCTTGGGATCCGGCCTTTCTTATTGTCGCGGCGTATCTGCCTACCCGTCCAATCCAGTAGCTTCAAATACAACTCAAAACTCATCCCCAGAAATCCTTTGTCACTGGCCCGTTTGCCCGTCTTGCTCGGCATGGCGCCGCGATAAGCTGCCGAACGCTCGTCGACTGTGACCGGCGCCAGCCAGTCATCGCCGCGAACGTAAGTCGCCTGACCTCCGCCGGCTGCAACTTTCGAACGGCTTCGCGATCCCTGACGCCTCCGCACTTTCACCCGAGCTTTCTCCTTGCGACTAGCTTTCTCCGCTTGAACGCGTTCGTACACCGAAGTGTATTGACTCTACTCTGGAGCTTCGGCAACCCCTGCTCGAACTGGATTGAGATCGACGTAAGCCGAACATGCCAGAATTGCTGTTTCATCAGCCAATTTCTGGCATTTGAAACGACCCTCCCAAAAACGGCCCGTGCATTTGTCTTCCGAATTACTGCGTCGTGCGATCGGTTCTGCGAGCGCTCGCATCCACCAGGAAATATCGCTTAGACGACTCCGCAGTTGCTTGGTTTGAGCCGGCGTCATGAACAGTTTTAGTTCATCCTCGGTAGGAATGGCCGGTGTCTTGTCTTTGTTCTTGCGGAGAGGGAACAACTGCCACCAACGTCTTGCGACCTCCTCGTCCGACCAGCCAGCGACTACATCTGGCCTATTGCGCAGGATAATATGAACGTGATTGACCATTACCGCAAAGGAAAGGCAATCGATTCCAAAGTTAGCGGCAAGTTCTTGGAGTCGATCTTGGATCCAAGTCCGGCGATGTTCGAAAGATTTTCCAGAAACAGGATCTAGTCCACAGAGCCAAGCGCGACGAACGGTGCGTTGGACCGTGTGAAATGCACTCACTTCATTTGGATCGAAAATATCGCGTCGATTCTGCCTAGCCATGATCGCCTCTGCAAATTGCGTACTGATGCAAACTGGAAATAAATTTCATTCGTTGAGTTTAGCAAATCAACATCCTGCCCGCAAGAGTAGTATGGATGGCCCCTTGGACCCGCCGTATGGATGGCCCCTTGGACCCGCCTTGGACCGTATGGATGGCCCCTTGGACCCGCCTTGGACCCGCCTCGCCCCTTGGACCCGCCTCCTTGGACCCGCCTTGGACCCCTTGGACCCCTTGGACCCCTTGGACCTTTCTCCTTAGGTTGTTACGCGCGCTTCCGGTGCATACCGCTTCCAATACCTCTTCACTTTCCCAATGTTACTCCGATCGGTAAACCATCTCGAATCAAATTCAATCTCACTCCGCCCGGCGCGCCTACTGCGATTCTCATCCTTGCGGCGTTTAGCCTGGTACGTTCAATTTTGCGATCATCAACTGACTGGACAACATCACCTTTTTCCAGACCACACCGCATAGCCTCACTCCCGAATGTCACCGAATCTACGACAATATTGTCTCCATTAGATGCTAGGAATAGTCCGGTACGGTTGTGACAAAAAGGGACTCTTGAATGACGATTCTCACCCACGAAAATTCGACTTTCGCGAAATGAAAGACGGAATTCAATTCGTCTTAGTACCTCAAGACCGATTGCTAAGCGATCAGATTCAGAAATTGGCACGGCAGAGAAACCGATTCCCCAAACACTTAGTTCCCTAGCAACCGCTACTTTGCGCGTAAATTGACCTTTCATAGTAAATGAGTCTCGCGTCTGTAATTCGCTGAGCTGCCCATCTGCCTGTAGTTCGGCAAAGGTTTTTTGGTCGACAGAAATAGCTCCGTTATAACCTGTGTCGATAAGGAAGGAACCATGCCTTATTCCACCGATTTCCACCTCCTTGGTTGAAAGCGAGCCACGGATGCCTTTATCTAGTTCTAAGCTGCGCATATTATTCGTATTTAGAACTTTTTCTACGATTGAAAACTCTCCCGACGCGTTCTCGAGTGTGCATTCGGATAGTATAGGTAGACCGATCACACCGCAGATGTCGGCAGCAAGAATTCTATTCATGGCTGAAAAGGAACATACCGCAATCGGTGAACACACCACCTTACCGATTTCCGTGTCTAAATCAGCTTTTTTACGAAAGACAATTTCCTCGGATTTCCCAACTATAGTTCGATCAGAACAAACCTTATCTTGTATTTCCGCGTCTATTACGTTTAACTCGGCTCCTGTATCAATCATAAAGTCCACTGCCTTCCCATCAACCTGAACCTTCATGCGTAAACAATCAGTGTACCCATGGTGATATAACAACAACTTCGCGACTTCGCGTTGTTGAGTTTCCTCCGCATTCAGGTGAAAAATGGAACTGATCGTCAATACCAAGAAAAATAGTATTGCGGGCAAAATTACGCGGCACCGAGTCACCATCTTATTACATCCCCGTCGAAATTTATGATGTCATAACGCTCGTTTCCTGACCGGGGCCACTGGGGCTGAATATTCGGAAACGAAAATATTGGTCTTTGTCTTGATCTAGGGCGAGGTAAGGGTCCTCCGCTTAAATCGTCCCCATAGAGATCCACAAGTGGTTTCGTAATTGGATTAATAGGAGTCGGAAACCAAGGATTACGGAACGGTCCGATTGGTGGAAGCCAAGGACTATGGAACGGTCCAATTGTTGGAATGTTGGTCGCCCCAATTTGATCTAACGCTTCCGCGATTATCAAATCCCTTAGTTCTTCCTTAGGGATGATATCTAACCAGGGCTTGATCAGGTTGGAGATTTTTGGTTCCTCATCCTCAGGGGCATTTGCCTCCAGACCGTTTGAGTCAAGCTTCGATAGAGCAGCGTTTCGAACATAACGCCGAACATTATCATCACCCGCACTAAACCCAATCGGATCTTCGCTCATCCATTGCCCAATGGCAGCGTCGTACCAGCGATGCAAATTGTGCTGTAATCCTGTTACTTCATCGAGTTGCTTGCCGGTGAAGCCGAAGAGCAAATCCACCGAACTGTTCGTTTCCGCTGTCAACTTGCCAAATGCGTTGTACGTACGATGGTTTGTAACTGACGTTACGCTTGTGCTTTCGTTGAAATCGGCGATGTCGCGTAGGGTTCCTATGTGGTCGCCTAAGCCCCAGAGAGTGTTGCCGCCGGTGCTTAGCGATGTCACTTGCTCGTCAGCAAACAATTCGTCGACTTGATTCGACCAAAGATAACGATGAGCAAGATTCGATGCGGCCGAGCTGTCGAACTGTAAGACGGCATTGATCCCTTCGTCGTAAACCCAGTACTGATTCGTGGCTGCGCCAGAACCAGCGCCGTCAGCATCGAGCTCGCGATGAACGAGGCGGTTCAATGCGTCGTATTCGTAGTTGACTTGCTTTACGATCGCACCGCCGGTGGTGTTGCGATCTTTTACTGTTACCAACCGATTGCGAAAGTCCCACTCGTAACTTTGTACCTTGCCCGTCGATGTCTCAGTGCGCGCTAGGCGATTTCCTTCGTCGTCGTAAGTGTAGGTGAAACCGAGGCCTGCGGTGGTTTGATTGTTGGTGCCGGTTGTATAGCCAGTCGTGTTTCGGTTGCCGTTGGCATCGAATCCGTAGGCTTCGTCCGTTTGCGTTGTATGGTCTGCAACCGTCAACTGCGATGTCGCATCATAGGTAAAGGCCGATACTCCCTCAACCGTCGAATTGATGCTCGTTGGCCGCGTCAGGCCGTCATAGGCGTAAGTGTAACCGGCTAAGGTCGTTGTGCCTTGTTTGTGCGTCAACGTGCTCAAGCGATTGATCGTGTCATAAGTATAGTCCGTGGAAGCCACTGCACTACTCGTACCAGTGCTCTGGTAACGAGCCAAAATGGTGCGTTGGCTCATTGCGTTGTAGGCAAGCGTTATGTGTTTCGACGTAACTGCGTTGCCGCCGGTTTGCCCCTGCTGAACAATATCCGTCAAGCGATG
>JAYVBW010000424.1:0-2894 GCA_043750255.1 Pirellula sp. | reverse complement strand
ATACGTAAAGCCGAATGTCGCAAGGATAAGCCTTTACTACTTGAGCCGACGGCGCTAGCCGCGGTTGAATGCCTTGGAAATACGGTGTTTCGCCTTTTTATACCCCACATCTTTTGGACCCCCACGAGCTCGTCTCGTGGGTGAATAAGATTCGTAAGCTAAACGCCTTAGATTCCCAGAAGTCCCGATTTTCACTCGTGCTCGCCGCCGCAGGCGGCGAGCACGAGTGAAAATCGCAAGTGTGCGGGGTGTGGGCGCTGTGTCTAGCTTGCGAATCTTAGCTTCCTGCCAGACAAGCTGGCAGGGGAGCGTTACAAAATGACTTGTGGGGTATAAAAAGGCTTCCAGCCTGTGATTTGACAGAGCTCACTGGTGAGACGCCTGTGCCACTTATTTGCCGTACGATGCTTAAGGGCGATGTTCATCAGCTCGCGACCCGCGAAGCCAACGCAAAAGCTTGTCGACATGGATCCGGCTGATTCCAAACGCTTTTGCTTTTGATTCAAGAGCGCCTCCCTCGTCCAGCACTTTGAAGTCGTCTCCGATCACCAACCAACGCGTTGTCACACTTAACTCACCGGAACCCGTTCCGGTGGGTGGTAAATCCATGGTAACGAGCCCGCCATTCTGTGCAATCATCGTCTTAATCGTTTCACGGTCATCGATCCCATCACCATTGATATCCAATTTGCCAGCCAGCGCAAATTCGACTTTTCGGCCTGGTTGCCAAGCCGGCGAATAAATTGAATCGCCTCTCAGGATGGTAATAGGAGTTCGGTCCGACAATACCTTGCATCTCGACAGATGCTCAGAGCCTGAGATCACTTCGACCACTTCTATTCTCGCTTTGGGCTGTGCGTCAGCCACCCGACTTTCATCCGAGTTCACGACTCCAAACCTAACGCTAGGTCGCAATCCATCTGCCCGGCCCAGATTGATATAAATGCCATTCCGAACTTCGACAATCTTACCCTGAAAATCTTGGACATCCACACCTTGGATTTCAGCCAAGTTCGCGCTTTTGTTGTTCTCAAAGCCGCGTTGTCGGATTTCTTCGTTGGCCAAATGTGCCGAGATGAGCAAGCCTGGACTGGTGATCAGGTCCGTCAGGAGTTTCGTACCATCCTTAAGTAGTTCGGTATTGCCTCGGATGGATAACCCCTGGACTCTATCTTTAGGCAAGTTACGCTCACCAAGCGTGATATAGTTGACTAACCGAAAGTCGTCACCAGACTTCCCTAATTCAAGCGATAAAAATTTCTTGGGGCTCCGGGGATCTTCCGGTGTGTACTCCACTTCCAAAAAGCCGACCACCGGCAAGTTCGGTTGGTAGTGTTGAAATGCGGACCAATGAATCAGATTGCCATTTAGAGTTGTCGGCTCGATTTTGATCGAATGAATAGTTGCTTTAACGAGCATCTGTAATTCAGAGGAGACAAATTCGCGAGTCGAATCACTCACATCTTGCCAATGAAACAGCCTTTTCATGGCGGCGAGGTCCTTGGCTTCGATCGCTTTCTTAGCCATGCCGATCAATCGATCCATCGCTTCCTGTGCAAAAGCCTCCTTTAATCGAATGTTTGGCTGCACTTCAAAATACGAAACGAAACGGTTAATAAGAGTAAGACCCTTTTCGGCATTCTGCTGCCTCTCCATCTGGGTGTATGGGCGAGTAAAAACCGGTGTCGTTCGGACAGGGACCGAATAGTCCGGCGGGTCTTTTCCCTCAACGACCAAGCGAACCCACCACACACCATGCATCTGCTGTTCATCATCGAAGCGTGTGAAGCGTCGGAAGTAAGCATTGGCTGGGAGGGATTTCGTCTTCGAGATTTCGCGTAACGTAGCTTTCGCAGGCTCCTCGATGTGTTCGAGTTCAATAAATTTTGCAATAGCGGCCAAAGTTTCTTGTTCCGTGATCGGCGGTTGCAGTGCGCCAGTCGGACTCTCCTTGGCTTCTTTGTTGAACGCCGCAACCGCTTCTGCAAGCGAACGAGGCTTAAGTTCATCGACAACGACCACACAGTAAGGATATTTGAGTTGTACTTCTTCAACTTTATCGTCGGCCGAATTATTGTCGGCTGCAGTTGCGGCCAAAGATGCCAAGACCGCAACACCAATCGATACTACTATGAGTACTCCCACAGCGCGTCGCAACGTGACTCCACATCGGTTCGCCTTTTCATTCAGGATCGAGACGATCCGATTCTCCACGTTGGGTTTGGTTGCCATCGCCAAAGCTATGGAACCCGTTCCCGACAAGTCACTGACGCTGGTCGACAGGGCCAAGAGATGAGTGGCGTAGTCCACCGCATCGACCCCCATCCGCAAAACATGATCGTCGCAAGCTCGCTCGCATTCGATCCGCAAACGATGGACCGCGTACCAGACAAGCGGATTGAACCAATTCACGGCACGAGCGAACAGACCGACGAGAAACCAAGTTGGATCGCGACGCTTGAGATGAACCAATTCGTGCATCAAAACAGCGTTCAGCCGAGTCGTCGTCCATTGCTCCATGTCCGCTGGCATTAACAAGCGAGATTCCCCAAACGTCCAGACCATTGGCATCACGCCCGTCGGGCCAACAATGACACGGGGCACCCCAATTCCCAGTTCGCGTGCCATCTTCGTAATGCTACGATGCAGTCTTTGAGGTAACGGATTGTCGTCCTTGAAAACCCGTTCTGTTTGTCGCAAGCGCAGGAGTGATATGGCTACAGGAATTAAGCAAAGCAAGCATCCGATTCCCCAGACGTTCAACAGCAGGCTTGCGCTCAATCGAATGGGATGCGGGTTGGTTGCGTTTGAAACATACGCTAAAGGCTGAACTGTCGGAGACGAATACCGTGCATCGTCCAACGCGTATTCCGGCGCGGGCGTTTGCTGCGAAT
>JAYVBW010000423.1:0-8392 GCA_043750255.1 Pirellula sp. | reverse complement strand
TCTCATGGAGTTTTCGTCGTTCGGCGAGAATGGTGTTGTTGGGCTCGCAGTCCACGATGTCGCCATGCAAAAATACGCATTCTAAAATTCGCAAAACGTAAGGTTGCCATTCAAGTCGAGGTTGACGGAATGCAAGACGATCTAGCTCGGAAACAAAACGAGGGTGTGCATCGTGGTTGCCGAGCAAGTAGTAAAAGGAACACTGAGGATAAGAAACAATCAGCGCTTCCAACCAAGCAATAGCGGCATCGACGGAGCTATCAAGTGTCGGAAAAGTGCTCCACTTGAAGTCAAAGATATCTCCACCCAAAACCATCGTATGCGATCTATTAGCCGCTTCACGGATCATCGGTTCAATCGATATTGCCGTGGACCTGCGTGCGAACAGATGCAAATCAGATAGGAAGTACCCTCGCAGGATCGTTGTCATCATTGAGTTTTATCTCGGGCTGAGTGAGTAGTCAACACATAGTATTCTACCCCGGTGGCAGCCTAGCCGTCTTTGTTGCAAGAACACACAAACTCCGGCGCAACTATTTTGGTATTACTGCGGTTACTGTTATGATTTTTCAAGGTCAACAAATCGGCCGAGAACTGCAAGTGCGAACAGCGCCAAGATTGCGAAGACTGCACCCAAAAGCATTGCTTGAGTCGGACCGAAACGATCCCAGACAATTCCCGTAAGAAGACTTGCGAGCAAGGTCGTCACACCCGTCAGAGCATAGAAGAGCCCCATTGCTGCCCCGCGATGCTCGCTGGGAGCATGATCGGCAATCAACGCCTTGTTGATCCCGTCAGTCAAAGCCATATAGACCCCATAACCCGCCATCAATGGCCACATTCCCCACGCATACGAAGCCGGGAGTAGTGCAAAACCTAGATAGGACGCTGCGTATATGGACCAGCCTGTTGCGATGATCCGCCACCTGCCAATACGATCGCTCAAGATCCCAAGCGGATACGACAGTGCAGAATAGGTGACATTGAACAGTGCATAAATCAGCACAATGGACCAGGAGGAGAATCCAAGGTCACGAGCCCGCAATAGTATGAACGTGTCACTGCTATTAGCTAACGAGAATAAAATTAATACTGCGAGCACCGCCCAGTAAGAGCGAGGCAGGTTGAACCATCCTCTGTCTGTCTTCATTTTGCCTGACTGTGTTTTTGTTTCGTTTTCGCCATTCATTTCGGATGCTGCGTTCTCGTGCTTGTTAGCTACTGCGGCAGTATCTTGCAACAAGAACGTGAGCGCTAGTGAACCTAGTCCTAGGACAGAGCTAAAGCCGAAAATTGTTCGATAAACCCAAGCCGGCGTTTCGATCGTTTTGCTTGACAATTCATTATTCGAATCGATCTGGGGAGAGTCCGTCAGCCACCACAATAGGAACGCTGAGAGCAGGATTCCCACCAATGCACCCGCTGTATCAATGGCTCGATGGAAACCAAATGCTCGTCCTCGTTGCTCGGTAGAAACCGCGTCTGCAATCAGAGCATCTCGCGGGGCACCTCGCAGTCCTTTGCCGAATCGATCTAGAATCCGTCCGAAGACTACCATGGGCCATATGGTTGCCAGTGCGACAATCGCCTTGCCGATAACAGGTAGGCCGTAACCCAATCGAATCCATCGCACCCGCCCTCCACTCTTTCCTTTGCGATCACTTCGAATTCCAGCGAATGCGGACATCAACGATACAATGAGTATGGCTGCACCTTCCATAGCGCCCAATTGCGTCTTGGATGAGCCAAGTACGCTGATAAGAAAGAGGGGCAACAACGGGTACATCATCTCGCCGGATACGTCGGCCAAGAAAGAAACAAAGCTCAAAATCCAGACAGAACGTGGCAGCGGCGGTTTTTTAGGACGACTCACGGGCAGGCGTTTTCATTTCTGACGAAAGTACAAATTCGGAATGTGTATTGCTCAACAATTTCTCCAGCCCATTCTGGCCGACAGGAGGATCAATCTGCCAAGGGATGAGCGCTGTGCGTGTAGCCTGTTTTTCCATCACCTCGCGAACGTACTGCTGTTCGTGAAGCCGCCGCTCCTTCAGTAGCGGATCCGTAATCGAAAGCGGCGAAAGGCTTTGGTTGATGACCCACGCATACGGTTCAATCCCCGCGCGGCGGAGATCCCGTTGCAGGGATGCCGCCTCGTGCACCGGAGTTGCTTCGGGAAGCGTCACGATCAAGACCCGTGTAAAGTCCGGATCTCGCAACCTTGGTAATAGTTGCTGGACGGCTTCCGGTATGTGACTCGATTGGCGTGTTACCTCACGGTGATATGCAAGGGCTGAATCGAGCAGCAATACCGTATGCCCCGTCGGTGCGGTATCTAAAACGACAAATCCGTTGCTTCCCGCCGCGACCGCCTCCGCGAACGCGCGGAACACCGCAATCTCCTCGGTGCACGGCGAACGCAAATCCTCAGCAAGAAGCAATTTACCTCGTTCATCAAGTGCACCACCCGCGTTGGCCATGACTTCCCCAGAGTACTTTGCTGCTTCAACGACTGGATCAATTCGGCTCACAGATAAATTTGCAAAAGACTCGCCGGCGACCGCAGCAGTTATATGGGCTGCTGGATCTGTCGTTGAGAGATGTACGGTGAATCCTCGTTGAGCTAGCGAGACAGCGACGGCAGCCGCCACGGTGGTTTTACCGACTCCACCTTTGCCCATTGAAAGAACGATGCCATGCTTTTTCTCTGCCAAGTCATCGATAAGTTCACCAAGTAGCGGCGGCAGTATTAAGGTATCAATATCGGGAGTTCCAATTTGAATTTCCGGGCTTGAATCAATGGAATTCAGCATCCCCGGTAGCCCCAGTTTTCGCAAGGATTCGATGCCAAGTACACCATCGCCGGTCAATGGGATGATTGATCTGGGTAGTAGCCTTAGCGCATCAGGCATCGTTTCCAAGGACGCTTCACCGCGTTGCTGCAACGCCAATGCATAGGGATCGCTGTCGTCCGTCGCTTGAAAGACTCCGTTAATGACCAGCTGTTGGTTCTCAATTCCAAGACCTGCTAATTCCTTGCTGGTTCGGGCTGCTTCGCGTATTGCAGTTGCTTCAGGACGGGCTACCAGCACGAGCGTTGTTAACAAAGGATCGCCGAGGGCTTTCACCGTTTCCTGGTAAAGACTTTGCTGCGATTGCAGACCGGCGAGCGGCCCGAGGCATGATGTACCGGTCGTGTTCTTTTCCATAAACCCTGCCCATGCTGATGGCAACGTCAGTAACCGCAGCGTGTGACCTGTAGGAGCAGTGTCAAAAATCACATGGTTAAATTCGTTGGTCGCGGAGGCATCCCCTAGTAGTCGTGAGAACTCGTCGAATGCTGCGATCTCTAACGTGCATGAGCCAGAGAACTGCTCTTCCATGCTGGCCACTGCTGCGGCTGGCAAGAGATCTCGATAGGGACCAACCATCCGTTCTCGATATTCAGCGGCTAATTGCTCCGGATCGAGGTTCATGGCCGATAAACCCGGTACTAAAGGGACAAGCGTAGGATGATGCCCGAGCGGCGTTCCAAGAACTTCGTCGAGATTCGAGGCCGGATCTGTCGAAACGAGCAAGACTTTTTTACCGGCATCGGCAAGACGAACTGCGGTTGCACAAGCGACAGATGTTTTGCCCACACCACCTTTGCCTGTAAAGAAAAGATTGCGAGTAGTATGTTCAAGAAATTTCATGCGATAGCCTATATGCAGCCCGTGGAATCGCAGCATCCGCCAGTCTTCGCGATCGGTAACAATTGCTTAACTGTGCTTCCACCAACCCAATTCGCCAATGCTTCTCGCGACGGATAGTCTTTGCGACTGACGATAGCTCCATCTACCAAAATTAAAGGTAAGCAATCCGTACCTTCGCTCCCAAGAAGTCGATGTACATCTTCGTTTTCGATGAAGGCCATCGGTTGCTGTGCCAAGTTAAAACGAGTCACCAGATGCCCTTGCGATTTGAGCCAATCTAGATCTGCAGCAAACTGCGGCAATACAGGGTCGACCTGTGGACCGCAAACACCCGTCGAACAACACATGGGCTTGTCATACACTTGAATTGTTTTCATGGAATTTGCCTTCACGATGAACCGCCTTGGATTTTCTTAAGTAGCCCGTCTTTGAGAGCAATCTTCATTACTTCCTTGACCGACTTGGCCGCAAACAGATTGCTATTGTAAGCCATGACTCCGCTGCCACTAACAACTGCTAACACTTAGGAACCAACAACTAGCCGAACTCGCATCGCAAACTCTCCAGGAAACGAACTAAGTTGAGAAACACTACAAACGAATGTTCGTAAGTGTATGTGATTTTGAGGGCAAACTGCAAGCGACCATTCAGAATTTTTAAACGCTCCCTAAAAGCTGCTTTCATCGCATATTCGCTGAAAAAATAACGGGTGCCAAGCCTCGATCGGAATGGAAACCACTTTGGCTTCGTCCGGATGACTAGCAATGTAGGACTGTATGCCAGCGGAAGACGAAGTGACCGCATCGCTAGATTTGCGGCCGGGCCATACTGCAAATGTGTTAAGATACGAGCACCGTCCACCAACGCCCAGCACAATTATAAATTCGATGACATGATGACGATCCTATTCGCATCCAGTTCGTTTACGTTCGTTTTCGCACTGGTTTTTATCAACTCATGCTTGGCGCAGGATCGAACTGCCAATCCGGAACATTCCAGTACGATGCTTGACCCCCACAGGCTTGCTGCAACGCATCTTCCCAACGCAATTCAAATTCACGCTAGGGTGATTTCCGGTGGGCAGCCGCAGGGCGAACAAGCGTTTCTGGATTTGAATAAGCTCGGTGTTAAAACAATTATCAGTGTGGACAGTGCTAAGCCTGATATCGCCATCGCGAAGAAACATGGTTTGCGATACGTTCATCTTCCGCTCGGGTACAATGGCATTCCTCAAGAACGAATCGAAGAACTGGCAAAAGCAGTCCGCGATTTCGAGGGCCAGATTTACATCCATTGCCATCATGGCAAGCACCGAAGTCCGGCAGCAGCAGCCGTTGCGTGCATTTCATCTGGACTCATCGAACCCACTGCTGGCTTAGCCGTCTTGAAACTTGCTGGAACGAGTGAAGACTATCTAGGATTGTTCCAAGCGGTCAGGTCAGCTCGTAGGCTTCCTACCGAATTGTTGGATGCCGTTCGGGCGGATTTTCAGGAGTTGGCAATACTTCATCCGATGGCCGCAGCGATGGTGGAATTAGAACATGCGCACGACCATCTCAAACAGTTTGCCAGCTCAGGTTGGCAGTCCTCGCCGCATCATCCCGACATCGACCCTGCCCACGAGGCATTGCTCTTGGTGGAACACTTCGCGGAAATATTGCGATTGGACGTCATTGCAAGAAATCCTGAGGGATTTCAGAAGCTATTGAGGGAGTCTGAGTCCGATGGACGTAACCTTGAGACAGCCATTCGACAATGGAATAGATCTCCCAAGTCGGGAGCGATTCCAGCGAGTATCGTCGAGCCCTTTAGTCGTGTCAGCCAGAACTGCGTTACTTGCCATAGACAATATCGCGACGCATTGCTCCAAAGCCATGGCGACCGTGATCAACAGCACAGCCCAGCTCGCGAGTAAGCATTGCTAAACGGAAATTGGCTCGAAAGCCTTTTCATCTCCCCTACGAGCCCCACCCCTACATTTGCTCTCCCTCTACAGCTACCAATACCCGCACCCTTAATTGGAAATGGGTATTTGCAGGATCATTGGTGGTAAATTCCAGGATATTCTCGACGGAGCCCGAGACGAAGCGTGTATCGAGCGGGACGTCGACATGAATCGTTTCGCCGGGGGCAACGAAAATCGCGCCCTGTGTAGGCTCCCCGCAGCCGCAGTCCAGGTCCAGTGAATTGAGCACAAGCCGTCGCGTGCCCGAATTGCAAATTGGGAACGAAACATGCAATTCTTCCCGAAGTGAAGTCTGCCCCAAATCATGGATCGTAGCGCACAACGTAAGCACAGCGCCTTTCGGACCTGGAATAGCCGATGCCGATCCTCGTGTCACGACAGCAAGAAAAAGGACGATAAACGGGATGCCCAAAGCGATTGTTATCATCGCAAACTGTCGATGCGATTTCTTCATCGGGATGTCACCTAGAGAAAAGGAGTTACCGCAAACTTTCGTGCCTATTAATGAATTCAATTATTCCAAAAGTTTGGCGCCCTTTGCTCCTCCCTTTAACAACTGCGAGTCCAGAGACTCGTCAGCGTGGATTCCACCACTCCCGCTCAATACGAGCTGACCGGCGACTATCGCTCCGTAAAAATCCGAATCTCCGCTCCGTTCCACCTTGGCGGTGGGATTATACACAACGCCGCAGAACTCGGAATCGCCAGAGAGGACGCACTTCGATCCCATGGGAAAGAGTTGCAGATTCTTGGGAAGCATGGTGAGGTTCGCCATGCTTCCACCACTGAGGCTGACGTCGCCAGTCGCGTAAATTTCGGTGGGACCGCTAATGATTATCGAGGACCCACCTGATAAGCTCATCTTGTTGAAATAGTACTTACCCGGTGGAAGTTTTACGCTGTCGCCCCCGGAGAGTACAAAATCGCGCTTTGAATCGAGCGCTTTCTTGTTGTTTTGCGACAAAGGAATACTTAAATTGCTATTGTTCGTTGCTGTATCGCCAAGATCGGCAGGCGAATACGCAAGCGACTTGTTCAAAGGGGATATTTTCCCGAGCACACCAATACTGCTGCTGCTTTTTACAACGTGACCGATGCCCGGATGCGCATCACCGTTTATTGCGGAAGAGCCACTCATTACAATGTCACCGTTGCTGCAGACGTGCCCATTCGTTTTGGTTGCTGCTGCATTGTACGGTCCAACTGCTGCATTGTAGCTGTTCGTGTGGCTACCGCCGCTCATGGAGACGTTTGAAATTCCGATAATCAATCCGCAACGAAATGACTTGATCCGGGCAGTGGCCGTTGCGACGAGATCCGTAGAATTTGTGCCAATAACTGGCGCGAAGAATAGTTTTAGGGAGTTGCCACGGGCTGATGTCCGACGGCAGGTCATCCGAACGGCGTTCGGAGTCTCGTTTGAGTTCGAGGTGAGCGCCGTAAACTTGGCAGTGCCATCGTCCCACACTCCGATTTCTATGTCGTCGCTCGCTACCGTAGCAACTGACTTGCCTGCGGCTACGTTCTTGCTCGCCCAGAGTTGTGCCGCAGCAATAGCGGCATCGCGGCCGTCGGGAAGTGCTCGCGCTCCCGACAAAACTCCCGCGTCGGCGGCGTTTTGGAGTTCGCTCGCGGTGACTGTGATGTAGCCGAAGTCAATCGAAAAGGCGAGAAATGCCAATACCACGATTAGGAAGAGTGCGGCAAGGACAGTAATCGCTCCTTTGCGATGTTTACTGGAGGATCTCTTTTCATTCGTATTCATTCTTGAATTACTCCCGTTCAAGCATGCAGGTAGAACTCAGGACGGAGTTTGCGAAAGTGTTCGCATAAAATCCTACGCCAGCCTTGGAGTACGGAATGCCAACCGTAACTCCGATCTCGGCACCTTCTGTTGCTTGGCTTAGCTCGACGTTTGATTGACCGTTGATCGTGATTACGACAATGACATCAGCAGGTGCGATTTTCATATTCTTAACGCAACTATCTCGCACCTTCTGCGTAATTTGACTGGACGTCGATCCCTCGATAATGGCGGCGCGTGCCCCCTGCCGGGCGGCAGAGGAAAGGCAATGTTGAACGCGAAACGCTGTCCCAAATTCAATGATGCCCGCTAGCAACAGGAAAAAGAGTGGGGCGATGACAGCGAACTCGACTGCTGCCGAACCAAGGCGAGTGTTTCGCACAGCGTGCACGATGCTTCGAGTTCGCGTCATGAAAATTCCCTTCCCTGTTTTTGGATCATGCAAGTTTCGTCGTTCCTCAGTCTGGTGCCTGGTTCGTCTGGTGACGCTTTCCGATAAGCCGGACGCGTTGACGGTAAATCCAGCAAAAAACAGCGTGGCAAAAAACTGTAGCTTTATTTTCCGGACCGGACCGGGCCAAAAAGAAATTTTAGCTCTTGAATGGTGGGTACAATTGTTACAACGCCTACAGTCTGACTTGTACAATATTGCTGCGGTTTCGAAAAATCGGATAGCGAACTTGGTTTCTTGTTCAAATCGCCTGCAACTCGACTTCCTTTTTTCAAATTTCTGTCAGTGGTGCTCGTTTTGAACGCGAGTTTACCGTATAACGATTCAGTCGAAAAAATCGTTCGAGCCTCATGCTAAAGGTAAAAAGAAATGCTTGGTACCGTCCTACTTGTGATTTTAATATTGATGCTTCTAGGTGCGTTACCTTCCTGGCCTCATAGCAGAAGCTGGGGATATGGTCCCAGTGGCGGACTTGG
>JAYVBW010000422.1:0-2030 GCA_043750255.1 Pirellula sp. | reverse complement strand
TTCGGGTCTTGCACCGAATGTTCCAGAATCCGAATGGTTGGCATTGGCAGGCGACAATGAAAAATTGCTAGGTGGCATGGAGCGGCTTTACAGGTTATTTGATAAAGCACCCGTACTCGGCAGCCTCATCAACCCAAGTGCTGACAAGGGCGATTTGCTTGCGGCCGCATTCCATGAATTGCAGCCGCTGTTAGAACAAGCGTTGGCCCAAGAGGCTTCAACTGAAAACCGAAAACTGAAAACTGAAAACTATGTAGAAATGGCCGTGACCGCGCGCGGCCTGGCCAAGGCGGCGGAAATTCTAACCAGTGAATTCACGCTCATTGCTACCAATGTCCCGTATCTTTCGAACCGCAAACAGTGTGACGAGCTGAAGGATTTCTGTACAAGTCACTATCGAGATGCAAAAAACGATTTGGGAGTCACTTTCTTTCTTCGCTTAATTCAGCTCTGCAAAGAATCAGGCAGTCTTGCGTTCATCATGTCCCAGTATTGGCTCTTCAAGTCTTCCTACTCTGAAGTTCGACACGATTTACTCGCTAAATTGGAATGGCCAATTCTTGCAAAACTGGGGGCTGGAGCGTTTGAAACTATTTCGGGCGAAGTTGTCAACGTCATGGCTGGTGTTTGGAATCACACTAGTGCATCACCGGATTCAAAAATCGCAGGACTAGATGCAATGTCTTTTTCAAGTCCTACCGAAAAGGCCAAAGCATTGAGGGATGAACGTATGATCAGCCTCAGTCAGGCCGAGCAACGACTGAATACCGAGTCTAGAATTGTTATTGGTGATGTATCAGCGATCGCCACATTGGAAACCCTTTCAATAGCCCCCCAAGGAACAAAAACAGGCGACGACGATCGATGGCGTGTGTGTATGTGGGAGATCAACAATTCCGAGCAGGGCTGGGTTCCTTATCAGACGACTGTTAGGAATCATTGCCTATTCGGAGGTAGGCATCTTTACCTCGATTGGAGAACTGCTGGGGTTGGGATGGTTCGGCCTCGTATAGACAATCTTGCCGTAGGAAAATTGGGAGTTGCGGTTAGCCAAAGCGGTGATTTGCCTGTTACCCTCTATTCCGGGGAGAGGTTCGACAGCAATACAGCGCCTCTGATCCCAAAGGATCCTAAAGTTGTTCCGGCACTCTGGGCATATTGCAGTTCAGACGAATATCTCCAGAACGTCAGGTTGATCGACCAGTCGATGAAGGTCACAAACGTCCCTCTAATCCAAGTCCCCTTCGACCTGTCGCACTGGCAGAAGGTGGCGGCGGAGAAGTATCCGCACGGATTGCCGAAGCCGTTTTCCAGCGATCCGACGCAATGGCTGTTCAACGGCCACCCAGCCGGTGCAGACCAGCCGTTGCACGTGGCCGTGGCGCGGCTCGTCGGCTACCAGTGGCCGCGCCAGACCGGTTCCAGTTTTCCCGATTGCCCGGCGCTCGGCCCCGACGGTCTCGAATCCTTGGCGGACAAGGACGGCATCGTCTGTATTCCGCCCGTGCGTGGTGAGGCTGGGGCAGCCGATCGACTGCTAAACATGCTTGCCACGGCCTACGCAAATAAGCAATCATCCAATCAGCCGCAGGGCGTTAGCCCCCGGTTTTCAACGGATGGCGTACCTGGCCAACAACCGGACGCTAACGCGTTGCGGCTGATGAATAGGGAACCGGATGCTAACGCGTTGCGGCTGATCAATGCGGAACCGGACACTAACGCGTTACCGTTGACGGGTTCGGGCTGGTCCAATGAAATCTTGACCAACCTTCTCAAGCAAGCTGGTTACACTGGCAAGAGCCTCGACACATGGCTCCGCGATGGCTTCTTCGAACAACACTGCCAACTGTTTCATCAGCGGCCGTTTATCTGGCACGTTTGGGACGGCTTACGTGATGGCTTTGCCGCCTTGGTAAACTACCACAAACTCGACCGCAAGAGCCTTGAAATGCTGATCCACACCTACCTCGGCGACTGGATCAACCGTCAGACAGCCGATGCCGATAACCACATCGACGGTGCCGAAGAAA
>JAYVBW010000421.1:0-2885 GCA_043750255.1 Pirellula sp. | reverse complement strand
GAGACTATATCGTCAAGTTCCTTAAGTGAGTCTGAGCAATACAAAGCAGAACTTCTCGATAAAGAAGTACCATCGCCAGCCGAGAACTACGCTGTCGATGCGCGAACCTTACTTTTTTTCATGGGGGAACTGCCGTTTATTACGGGGTTGTACGAAATCGCCCGCAAATCATTAGATGACGATAGTTCGCTGGTGGTTGACGGGATCAAGGAGATGCTGATTTCAACGCGGCAAAGCTACTTGGCAGACATGGGCAATAGAGCCAGAAAGATCCCGCCGCTACTGTTGTCTCAGTGTCTCAAATACATCCGAAACCAGACACTATTAGACCGTCGATTCACTCCCAGCTTTTACACGATCGCACGATCCTCGCAACAAGTGATGGGGGATCAGTACACGATTCATCTCGTCGAAGCAGCAAAGAACTATCCATTTGACGAACCGTTGACTTGGCCCGTACTTCGAATGGGAATAGACCAAGCGCATGTGCCAGGCATTGGCTTGGTGTCCATGACCAGTCGATTGCCCGGTTCACCGACCACTTGGCATTCGCTGGAGCTCAATCGACGCGCGCAAAAAATAGATCAGCGCCAGTGGAAGATGCGATGGAATCCATACCAACAGTGCTCGTGGCCCGAGGAAGACACTCGGATTGAGAGTTTTCGCAATCGCGTTATCGAACGGGCGCAGGGCATGATCGGTGCCGATTTGGCTCGGACCGAAAAGTTCACAACGAGCATGATGGACGGCATCGATCTTCGTGAGACACTTCGTCATTGGTACGATGGATCACTTTATGTTAAGGTTCAGCCGCCAACCATCGGACATCTCGATGCAGCCGTGATGCTATTTGACAATGAACCCGATCCTCGCGAGTATTCGTGGCGAGCCACTTGGTTTGCTGAACATGAGGAGGAGTCGACACTAGCGTTTTTTGCTACCCCATTCCAAAAGGAGATGCTAGGTCCGGGCGTTGCAGTTTCGACTTATGGTGGCGCATTATTTCTTTTCCCTCCTCGGCACATTGCCGATATATGGGCGGATGAATTATTGGACTTCGCGGATACGATCGAACAACGCTTGGTCGCTGCCGCATGCCTTCATTCCGATTCGCGTCACATCGCTTTTCTTAGTTGGTCAGCGCCCGGATTGGCGTTAAAGAAGATTGCCAAAATGTTCAAAAAGGCATTGGTGCATGTTCCACTTAGTCACTTTTCCGACTCGGTTGTGCAACAGTTGCGAACTTTTCATGTTTTGAATGGTCAGCATGTACGAAGTTATGCAGCGCATTTCATTCGCAAAGCTTAAGCAGGTTAAAATGAACGAAGCTGGCGATGCGATCTGTCAGACATTTTTCGAAGTGATCCCCGTCGTTGCGAGTTGATAAAGACCATGGGCGAACAATTATGTATTAAGGAAAGCAACAATGGAAATCGATCGTAGGCAGTTTGCGGTTTACTTGAGCCCAATTGCTGCTTGGGGGGGCTTTTCGGGTGCTGGACAAGCGAATGTCAAAAACCAGCAGACGTTATTCATTGCAACTTGGAAGTTCGGTTTGCCTGCATGCATTCAGTCCTTGGAAACGCTGATTAAAACGGAGTCAGTCCTAAATGCCGTCGAAATGGGAATTCGCGTCGCCGAAGCGGACCCGAGTGTCGATTCAGTCGGCGTCGGGGGAGCACCCAACGCAAACGGTGTTGTTCAATTAGATGCGTGCATCATGGATGGAGCCACGCATCGAGCCGGTTCGGTTGCTGCTTTAGAGAACTTTCCACACCCTATTTCCGTTGCTCGACGTGTCATGGAAAAGACAAAGCATGTATTGTTAGTGGGTGCTGGTGCAGCCGCTTTCGCGACGGAACAAGGATTTGAATCCCAGGTCTTATTAACGGAAAAGCAGAAAAGGAAATGGCAAGATTGGAAAGCCCAACAGGCAAAAGCGATGGAACCTAGCGCGGAGCTCGCTGTCCCACCCAACCACGACACGATTGCTTTGATAGGGATTGACTCGACTGGAAATATCGCCGGTGGTTGTTCGACGAGTGGCTTAGCGTATAAGTTGCCGGGACGGGTTGGTGACAGTCCGATTCTTGGAAGTGGACTGTACGTGGACGGTGAAGTGGGCGCAGCGGGTGCGACGGGCATTGGCGAAAATGTCATGCGACACTGTGGTTCGTTTCTCATTGTAGAACTGATGCGATCCGGAATGGATCCGACAGCGGCATGTCGAGCAACGATCGAACGCATCGCGAAAACGGAAAAGAAAAAACCCGCCGAGTTGCACATCAATTTCTTAGCGATCGATAAGAAGGGGCGTTGGGGGTCGGCAGGTACGGATGCCGAATATGAAATCGCAGTCGTTACCACCGAATCAGCACGTCTAGAAAAACCATTCTTGGTGGTTTAATTGGCGACAAGACGCTTTTGACCGTGGTGAACGCATCCAGATTCGTTAACCACTGATAACACAGATTGAAGGCAGTTTACAAACAACTCGTTGACAAATCAGTTGCCGCGTCGATCGAACAGTCGTCTGGCCTTGCCTTCGGATCGCGGCAACGCACCCTTCGATACCTGAATCACTTCAAATCGCAGATTAAGCTGGATGGAAAGCTTTTCTGCCAACAATTTGGAACTCTTCGCGTCCGCGTCAATACTGGACTCAAATTTACTGGACTCAAACTCGAGAAGCAGCTCATCCATCGAGCCTTTCTTTGAGACCGTTAGTCGATACTCAGTGATTGCCGGAAACGAACGGACGATCGCATCTATGCTTGACGGGAAAATATTAACTCCCCGCACGACAATCATGTCGTCGGTTCTGCCCAATACTCCCGATTCAAGTCGTACGAAAGTGCATTCGCTATCTGCAACATAACGAGGAC
>JAYVBW010000420.1:0-3779 GCA_043750255.1 Pirellula sp. | reverse complement strand
AGGTCGGTTAGGTCTAGATTGCCAAAGAACTCAGCGCATTGATCGAGCGGCAATCGTGAACAATCACCGATCGCCAACCACGGGTTTTCTTTGAAGGTTGTCGAAAGGGACTTGAGCCGAACGGAACGGGCTTGAGGATTGAGTCGAGTGCCGTTGCAATCACTACAGACACTGGTCTGCATGTACTTTTCGTATTGCCTGACAACGAGCGGATTTTTGGAAGCGCGGTAGGTCGCAAGCAGATCATGCACTATTCCCGAAAAGGCTTGGCCGTGCAGTGCGCGTCCTTTGGCCTGAACCTTGAGACCCTGATAGCCGAACAACAGCCAGTTTTTCTCTTCTTGTTTTAACTTCTTCCATGGTGTGGATAGCAGGTAATTACGTTCGAGTTTTTTGACATGTTCAACGTAGTTTGCAAAGTAGGTGATCGAACGACGGAGCCATCGGGTCATTTCTGTCGACTTGCCGATCAAGTCGATGGCACCATTTTTAAGTGACTTATTCGAATCGGTGACCAAGAGCTCTTCTGTGAAGGTAAATGTCTCGCCAAGTCCATCGCAGTTTTTGCACGCACCTTGAGGTGAATTGAAGCTAAGCAGTTGAGGCGATGGAGGCGGATAGGAGACGCCGCATTTAGCGCACGCGTAGGTTGAGGAAAAAACAATGTCCAGAGCCGGATCGCTCGCGTCCATATTCTTGTTTGTCGTGGCAACCATCGTATCGACCGCATCGTACTGGTTTGGCGCGATTGCTGCGGGAGCCTTTTTCTTTCGGCTGATTTTCTTCGTGGCGACGACGTTTGGCTCGACTTGGGTTGCATGCGTTAGAGGCGACAGGAGCATGGTTCCATCGCCAAATTTCATCGCGTTGTCGACCGCTTCTGCGATCCGCTGACGCGACGATTGACCGATCACCATTCGATCGACGACCAATTCGATATTGTGCTTGATCTGGCGTTCGAGATCTGGCGGGGCGCTGAGCAAGTAGACTTGACCATCGACGCGAGCGCGGTTGAAACCTTGACGACGGAGATCGTCGAAAAGATCGCGATGTTCTCCTTTTTGGCCTCGAATGATTGGGGCTAAGAAGAGAAATGGCATCGACGGCTCCATGGACTGGATTCGCTCGACCATTTGATCGCGTGTTTGGGATGCGATTTCGGAATTGCATTCTGGACAAAAACCGGTCCCAACGCGAGCAAACAAAACTCTCAGAAAGTCATGGAGTTCGGTGATCGTGCCGACCGTCGATCGCGGATTGTTTCCGGTCGATTTTTGGCTAATGGAAATCGACGGGCTTAGACCGGATAGAAAATCGACGTCAGGTTTTGGGAGCTGGCCAACGAATTGGCGAGCATAAGATGACAGGCTTTCGAGGTAACGACGTTGGCCTTCGGCGTAGAGCGTATCGAAAGCCAGGGAGCTTTTGCCGCTGCCCGAAACACCGGTAAAGCAAATGAGCTGATTGCGTGGTAGAGTGAGATCGACACTTTTGAGATTGTGTTCGCGCGCACCGCGAACAACAATCGGTTGATCCTGGGCTGTCACTCTCTAGTGCACTCCGGCGCTCGCGAGATAACGTTCGGCATCGAGGGCGGCCATGCAGCCAGTCCCAGCAGATGTGATGGCTTGTCGATAGTAGTCGTCGGCAACATCACCGGCCGCAAAGACTCCTTCCACGCTCGTGAATGTACGGTTAGGCTGGGTCCAGCGGACGTATCCATTGGCTTGGTTTTCGACTTGTCCATTGAGAAACATCGTATTGGGGGTATGGCCAATAGCGAGGAACATGCCAGCCGCTTCGAGCACTTGCGTTGCTCCGGTCTCCACATGCTTGGTACGCACCGAAGTAACACCCACTCGCATGTCGTCTGCGTCACCAAGCACTTCATCGACAACGGAAAATTTCACCAGTTCGATTTTCGGATTTCCTAAGGCTCGTTGTTGCATGATTTTCGAGGCTCGCATTTCACCGCGCCGAAGAATCAGATAAACCTTTGAAGCGTATTTACTGAGGTAGGTTGCTTCCTCAATGGCCGAGTCACCGCCGCCCACGACAACGAGCGGCTTATTTCGAAAACGGGGTAAAGCACCGTCGCAAACGGCACACGCACTAACGCCTTTGTTCTTGAATTTTTCTTCGCTTGGCAAACCCAAGTAATTGGCGCTAGCTCCCGTGGCAAGAATAACGGTGCGTGTTTCAAAGGAGCCGTTCTCGCTGGTGTTTAGCTTGAGTGGCTTGACTGAAAAATCGACGCTTACGATATCGTCGGTGATGACGCGAGTGCCGAAATTCGTCGCTTGCTGACGCATCAGTTCCATCAATTCAGGGCCCGTTACGGCATGCGCATGCTCTTCGACGGGCGGCAGCATGTGTTTGCGATCGGAGCCGATGGCTGAGTCCAAAAACTCTTTGAGCTTGCCGGACGGAAAACCAGCGTAATTCTCAACTTCGGTCGTTTGAGCGAGCTGGCCCATGGGATAGCGTCCGTTTACGCGATTTTCCTCGGTCATGGCCCCTTCGAAGAGCAAGGGACTTAGGTTAGCCCGTGCCGCGTAAATTGCAGCCGACCAACCAGCGGGCCCGCTACCGATGATGACGCAGTTTTCAATGTTACTCATGAATGATCAATAAAGAGGTTGCTAATGTTAAATATTCTAGGCCGACGCCAAATCCTGCAATTTGAACTCCTTTTGTAACATAGGTTAATCAATTGACAATGGGCGACTCAATCGACTCGGACGCAGTTGTCGACCTTTACATTGGTGCGCGTTCTGAAAGAGCTGTTTTCCAAGACAGGGACGCCCAAACCTGAGACTGGAGAGGTAACTCGATCCGCTAGCCCGATTTCAGAACCAGGAAAAAAACAAAATTGGATTCCAAAAATTTATTCGTGCTATTGGCGTGAATCTAATGCAACATTTTCTATGGAAATTGCCGTCTAAGAACCGAATCATGACGAATCCACCTTTGGAAATCGGCGTGATCTGGGCAGCCCTGCGGAAAATTTCCTAGTGTTGGCTAAATAACCCTGTACATTGCTCAACTACTCCAGTTGGCTCTTGCGTCTTCTACAACCTAGACTCACCGCGAATCGCTGATTAAATGCATCAACTCGTTGGCTCGACCGATATGGCTGCCAAGCATTGCGCAAAGGTAGGGGCTGTATTTTCAAATCGATGCCAAGCGATCATGGTATTGGTCGTCTTGGCTGTGTGGTGTTGGGTTGATGTCTGGCCAAGAGGAAGACTTGATCCAGATCGGCCGGAAATCCATCGCACAGACTTCACTGTTTACACAAAAGCCGGAGAAGCAGCGCTCGCAGGCGAGAACCCCTATACGGTGACCAACGCGCGGGGATGGAGTTATTTGTATCTCCCACCCTTTGCGCTGCTTGTATCCCCGCTTGCTTGGTTGTCCGAAGGTTGGCAATGCGTCATTTGGTTTTGGATCAGCATCGCATGCTTGTACGGTGCATTTCGGGAATTCACTATTCTCGATCGATGGGCATTTCCTCACGCATGGACAGAAAAGGCCGACCGTCTAGTAGCTTGGGGAGGAATCGTATGCATGATCGGTTTCAGCCTATCAACGCTCAACTGTCTCCAACGCGGTCAAGTCGGCGTACTTCAATTGTATCTGACTTTACTGGGTGGGCGAAAGATCCTCACCGAGACAACAAGTTGGTCGGCATATGCAGGTGGGGCCATATTGGCTGGCGGAATCATTTTGAAAATATCGCCAGCGTTGCCAGCCTCGGTTTTGGTTGGCGGAATGGC
>JAYVBW010000419.1:0-2919 GCA_043750255.1 Pirellula sp. | reverse complement strand
GAATGGCTCGACAAGTTTTGCAAAAGCTGGTTCGCCGATGGTACCGAGTGCCAGTGATGCCATCGTGATACCAAGCTGGCACGCGGACAGCGATTGTTCCAACCGTTGTGCTAGCCATTTGGCAGTTCTTGAAAAAAGTTTTCTATTGGCAACGAGTTGTTCGATGCGCCCCAGACGAACCTTGACCAGCGAAAATTCCGCAGCGACGAAGAAACCGTTAACGAGAACCAAAAGCAAAGCGATCAGGATCGTTACAAGATCCGGAAACCAATCAGGCATTGGAAGGAAGTATTAACCTCAGCAAATGGAACAATATCAAGACGAGCCGCACTCACCTTGTTCGGCAATAGTGTAACTCATGACCTCGAAAACGTGTTGGATTGTTGTCCAGACCGTTGGATTTTTTGGTGAACTAGCTGAGCTGCCCAATCCGGAATAGCGCTACAATCAGCGAAATTACCACGATCGAATTCTAAAGGAAATCCGATACTTCAGCAGGATTCAGCAGAAATTAGCTGCACCTTTGTCACTCGCAGAGTCGGAAACAGTGAATTGTCTGCAAGAGTTCAGCACAAGATTCCTGTCTCTCCCAAGAGTTTTTAGACCGAAAGCACCGAAGTATGCAAGCAGCACCCCTTTTGCACCGAATCGATTCTGCGATTCGAAAAAATCCTTACGTCTTGCATCGTCGTGTATTCTTGGAAAGTGCGCAAGGTACAATTATTCTTCGGGGCAGGGTAGATTCCTATTACCAAAAGCAAATGGTTCAGGAAGTGTTGAGAGGCATGGATGGAATTGCCGAAATCAGCAATCAACTTGAAGTCGACGACTATGTTTCACAGTGAATCGGGAAATTCCGAAGGTTAATTCTACTGCGTTTCGAGTACCCCGGATTGAATTTGCTTTTGAGCATACTCGGCCAGTTTTTTCAACTCGGTCTTTTCGACTTCTTCGAGAAAGGCTGGATTTAAACCTCGCATGTATCGGAGAGCGTGACGTGGTCGTTGATCGTGCAACCAGAGCTTGAGCAGTTTTAGCTGAAGTTGAAATCGATGCTCTTCGAATAGTTCAATGTGCCGCTCAAGGAGCGGTTCCGCTTTAGCAAGCTGCTTCTCTTTTAAGTAGTGTTGGATTACTGCGATCAACTGGGGATGATTCCAGAGTGCACCTGGATTGTTTGCCGCAATCTTGCTTTGCAATGCGACGGCGAGGTCGAAATTGCCTTCCTGAATTGCTTGATCAACTTGACCAGCCATCTTCACTCTCACTTGCCCCTGATCGATGCGAGGAATCGATTCAATCTGTTTTGCCTCGCGTTTTGCCTCTCGCGTTTTAAGCTGTTCTTTGCCAACTTTGGACTCCTCCCCTTTCGTGCCCGTATAATGTGAAATGATGTCGAATCCTTCGCAGTCGACATATCCTCGCATTAGCATGTAGAACCCTACCGGTACACCCACCAAAAAACCAATCAAGTGCAGTGCCTCGGTCCCAAAGGCAGCCCCGCTCAAACAAAAAAAGAGCACATTCATAACGATATAAACTCCGCCAAATACCAAATTCGGCGTTTCGAAAAAGAGTGGCCTAAGGCCTATCCAAAGAACTGTCTCAAATGAATTGAGCGGCGCAAAAATAACCACTAGCGCTAATAGAGAAAATATCGCACCCGATGCACCCAACGAGGCACCTGTAGAAAAGAACATGAGCGTCTGGTCGACAAATGATTGAAACACGCCCATGCCAAGGTAAAGCGATAAGAACAGACACCAGCCAAGCTTCCCTTCAAGCAACAAGCCAAATGACCATAGAAAGATCATATTGCCGATCAAGTGCCCTAGCCCCTCATGCATGAACAAGCTTGTTAACCATTGCCATGGACGAAAGCCTCTTCCATACTGAAGCAACAACTCTCGGTGCCATCCGTCTGGAGCTGCCATCACAGGAGTTAATTGTTTCAGGAAGTGATCCTCATCTTTCCCGTCCCGCCGCAAATCCTCTAGTTTCTGAGCCAGTTCAAATTTTTCGACGGGTTTCCCATCGGCATCTGTAAAATGCTCAATATCGTCAAAGGAAGGCTCTGAAATGCCAAAGCAAAACGCAAAGAAGCAAACAACATTGATGACAATCAATCCGACCGTCGCGATCGGATAGTGATAGATCGGTGCATCGGTAGAATAGGGAATAAGCATGAATCTATACTCTCAGGGATTAGGGATTGTTAAGAATACTGGCCCTGACTCTGGATGGATCTATCGAGCAACTGAAAATGCAACTAAAAATGGAACATCTAAGGTCGGTCGTGGATTCGAAAGTAGAAACGCGATGGGACTTGAGACCAATGGTGCCCCAAACGACCGGGCCGAGCGTACGTGATAATTAATTCGCGGGCTGGAATCGGTTGTGGCCGTTGAGCGTAAGAGCCTGGAAAACTTCGGGGAGCGCTGCGGTTCCGAGCGCGAAAGATTCCAACGTGAATTGGGTATTCTGCGTGGTTGGCCAGTTACTGCGGTGATCGACGACGCTTCCTGGGCCGATCTAGAGTCAGGTAACTTGCATGGCAAACTGCTTGTCAATCAAGTTCAAGGGTCGTTTTTTGGTTGGATCGCTCAAGGCCTTCGAACAGATGCGGGGATGTTGGTGGGGTACGTTCGTGACGGTTTACATTGATGGCCGATCTGAAGTCAAAGCAAACACGAAAATAAACTACATCATTCGCCCCCATTGCTACCCATACTAGACCCATCAGTAGAAGTGATGAAACAACAAAACCCTGCGAATTGCAGGGTTCTGATGGTGTTAGAGGGCTTAAAAAAGCCTACGAAGTGACCCCGACGGGAGTCGAACCCGTGTTACCGCCGTGAAAGGGCAGTGTCCTAGGCCTCTAGACGACGGGGCCGCATTTCTGCTGGCAATGCCTTGAAG
>JAYVBW010000418.1:0-3064 GCA_043750255.1 Pirellula sp. | reverse complement strand
ACCTCTCTCACGGACTGATCGAGTCGATTCTACCATATATCTCTGGAGAAAACTGTCTTGCGAGCGGTCCTGGGCTTTTTTCTACCACCTAACCGCTCGTTCGACCTTTTCCCTCTATTAGCACTATCGCGTCACAAACGCGGGGTAATCCCAAATCTCGCCGGTCAAACACCTCGCTAACAGCCGCGTTTGTATCTCCAAGATCCGACGATAACTGACCCTGTAATCGAAAAGCGGATGCGTGATCAACTGATCCATCCGCTGTTCATAAGCACGAAAAAACGCTTTGCGACCCTCTGCGGTCAAAGCCACCGCTTCTCCCGCCGATAAAAAATGATCGGGTGTAACCATTCGGTTGTTGATAGCCGTAATCACTGTGCTATCCACGACCAACGGCCTAAACGGTTCCATCAAGTCCAACGCCAATGAAGGTCGGCCAAACCGAGGTTGATGGTAGTAGCCCAAATACGGGTCCAAGCCAACTCCTGCACAAATTATTGTCAGATCCTTGGACAACAAGCTATAACCCAACGATAACAACGCATTGATTGGATCTCTTGGCGGTCGACGATTGCGTCCATCAAAATTGAATTGCAGCCACTTGTCTCCCGTTCCATTATTTATATCTTGAGCTTGTTTGCTATGCCCCACTGGATCGCGATCGGTCTTGATCATCCCGTCGAAGTGCTGGAAATAAATTCTCGCTGCTAATCCCTCGATGCCCAGCAGCGATGGCAACGACTCCGCTCGTTCCGATTCCCATTTCAATGTCTTGATAAACTGGAGCGCCGCAGTCGGCGGCTCGATATGATTTCGCATGAGCAATGTGCGTTGATTCTGAATCTTGGCGGATACCAATTTCCGAGCGAGTCGAAGACAAAATTCCGGCCGATCTGCACAGCGAAACTGTTCACGACGCCACATGATGTTCTTCAGCCCAACACCCTGTGTCATCCCGTGAAACCAGCCACCATAACTGAAGTAAACGAGCGGCACCTCCGCTTGCAACAGCGATTGAATGGCTTGAGTTGTGACTTGGATGCTGCCCATAACATTCACTTGAGAAACATCGTTCATGCGAAACTCTTGAATCAGTTTGCCTTTTTCTTTTGCTTGAAGTACGTCACCGGATTTTCCGAGCGATAGGCCCTGGGTGTTCAAATACAGAGGTTTCCGCTCATCACGCGAACTTACCATCTGTCGCACGGGGTTAATGGGAGTGGATGAATTTAGTTGACGCGAAGCCATTCGTATCGCACCAATATCAAACAAAAGCGGTTGAACGAATGCGTCACTGGATTGCGAATGTTGACAATAACTAGTTTCGTCTGGTAAGCAGATGCCGACTAACGAACATCGCGGACATTTCGGACTATCGATCAAGGGCGGCGGCGCTACCGTTGACTGCCGCAAATCCCTAGCACCGATGATCACAGACTCGGTCAACTCGATCAGCTCATTGTCAATTGCGATACGAACACGCTGCCTCGTCTCCCAGAAAAACAGGACGCCTTCGTCGCACTCGAAGCCGTTTTCTCGCAGCACGAGTGCTTGAACACATAGTTGAACACGCTCAGGATCCCAAGCACCGAGGGAACCGTCCTCCAGTTTTTTTGGTGAACCTCGTTTGTAGTCAACAGGTGTGGCAGTCGTTCCATCTGACTCCACCAAGTCGAGTTTGGCAAGGACTCCATATCGATCGCTTGATAGCGTTACACTGCGTGCATGGATAATCTCGCGTTCGCTGATTTCTGGCGAGCCATTAGGCTCAATATCGCTTGCATCGTCGGTCTGATCTGCTTTTTGTTTCTTGGCCGTTTTTCGTTTGCTGGCTGGCAGTGGAGTTGTCTTTGCGTCGACACGCGAATGTTTGGCAACTCCGTCGATCGTATCTGCATTATGGGCAAACAATCCGTCGACATATTCCAGATAGAACAATCGCGGGCAATAGGCATATTCATTAAGCATGCGGGCGGGTAAGTAATCCGATTCGTCCCCCTCCGGTTGATTGTGTGGCGAGATCATAGCGATATTAAACGATCATGCAGGAGGAATCGAAAGGCTGATAGGCTTGACCGAGAGCTGCGATAACCCGTTCACCGCGCCCCTCCGTGGGTCCAAGATCGATAAAAAGAACTTGATCGTGAGCATGATTGATGATTTCGGCCAAGCGCTGCCGGCATTGGATCAAGTCGCTCTTTGACAATTGACATTCAAAGACACTGTATTGAAGATGGTCGCCATAGGCCTTCATCGTTTTGAAGACTTTACGAAGACGTTTATCGTCGGCAATGTCGTAACAAACAATGTACGTAGACCGCATGGTCAGTATCTTCCAGGCAAGACAACGGTATTGCTTACAAGCAAGTATCCGAAAACAGGGAAGGCATATTCACTATTATAAAAATGCCTTCGTTATCGGGACATTTGGCTAGCCTAATCAGCGACCATCCAAGAGTCCACAAAAATCACTAGTGCCTTCAAATCGGCAGCAAGTAGTAAAAAATCGTGGCCCAAAGCCATCTTTCATCAACAGCTCCCGCCCTCAGCAAGGCTCAAGGGCGAGAGTCATGATGATGCGACTCGATTTCCCATTTTTAACAACCAAATTTTCAAAGAGCCAAGTGGGCATCCCATCCGTTCCGAAGCATCTCGACGGCATTGCCACGAAAGTTGTTATAATGATACTCGTTCGAAAACCTCTAGTGCGAAATTAAATGTTCCGACGGGTGCTGAGTGCTACATGCACAAGATCACATTCGTTGCTTCCAATCGAGATACGCCGCAAGAAAGAGATGCCCGTCCGGAAGCGGACTCACCAGTTCGACAGATCGTGCTTCGATTCGATGCTGCTGGCCATTTCGTTCACAGACCAAGTCGATCCCAAAATCGTCGTTTTCAGGCCATTCTGCCGAAACCACCTTTACGTCCTCGCCCAAAACTTTGGCCGCAAAAGGGAATTGCATTTCCTCGGCGATTGCATAAAAGAGACCGCTATGCTGTTCGGACTCGTCTTTTGCATCAACCGTCGCTTCATCGAGTGCCTCACTCACCGCGACCTCAT
>JAYVBW010000417.1:0-3168 GCA_043750255.1 Pirellula sp. | reverse complement strand
GCTTGCTCGACTTCATCACTGCGGGCAAACAACCCGGGATCGCCGATCAAAGCATCTAGCAACAATCGCTGGTACGCGTCGGGCAATTCTTTACCGCTGGTGTCAAACTTGAAATCGAGCTCGCTCAGTCTCAGCTTCATGTCCGAGTCTGGGACCTTCGATTGGAAATAGAGTTGCATGCCTTCTGCTGGTTGGATTTGAATCACAATCTTGTTGGCTTCGGGGCGAAACGATTTCCGTTCTTCGAACAGCATGTGCGGCGGTTCACGAAACTGGATGACAATCTGCGTGGATCGACAGCTCATGCCCTTTCCGCTTCGCAAATAGAAAGGAACTCCTTTCCAACGCCAGTTGTCGATATAGAGTTTTAGAGCCGCAAAAGTTTCGGTTTGGCTATCGTCTGGTATCCCTTGCTCTTCGCTGTATCCTGTGTACTGCCCTCGCACGCCATACTCGGCGAAATCGCTGCCTTTGTACGGTCGAACGCTTTGCAGGACTTTTACTTTTTCGTCTCGAACCATTTCTCCTGTGTAACGTACGGGAGCCTCCATGGCCGTCACCATCATCAATTGCAGGAGATGATTTTGAAACATGTCGCGGAGAATTCCAGCTTTGTCGTAGTAGTCGCCGCGTCGCCCGACTTTGACCTCTTCGGCCACAGTGATCTGAACGTGATCGACATAATTACGATTCCACAAGGGTTCGAAGATGGTATTTCCGAAGCGGAACACCAAAATGTTTTGTACGGTCTCTTTGCCCAAGTAGTGATCGATACGATAGATTTGATCTTCTCGAAACGTTTGGTGAATCGATTCGTTCAAAACTTTGGCCGAGGCGAGATCGGTACCGAACGGCTTTTCGATCACAACACGCCGATGGCCATTTTTGTCAACATTGAGACCGGTCTTGCCTAATTGGGCAATCGCAGCAGCATAGAGCTGAGGCATTGTTGAAAGATAATAGACCCGATCCGTGGTTTGCGACCCTTCGATCTCGGTCAGAAAGGCGCCTAGTTTGTGAAAATCCTCTTCGCTTCCGATGTCACCAGGTTGGTAAAAGATGTTTTGCGAAAACGCTTGCCAAGTTTCGTCGTGGAAGTCACTTTTTACATATTCGGACGTAGACTTTGCTAATTGAGCGCGCCACTGCTCCGAAGTAAAAACGCTGCGCGATACGCCTACGATTCGCGTTGGGTTCGGCAGTCGACCACGTTGAAATTGTCGATACAAAGCCGGAATGAGCTTCCGGGTAGTCAAATCGCCGGACGCTCCAAAGATCACCATTGTATGCGACATAAATTTAGTCTACTCGGAAGCTAAGTTGTTTTTGTAAGTTTTGAAACCAAGGTTGAAGAGCGGCATCGCTCTCAAGCTGAGAAACAGTAGCGACGCCTTCGAATGGCGCTGCGGCAAATTTTTCGAAAAGCAAATTGACATCTGGAGTCAGCTCGATCACTTGGACCACATAGCAGACGGTTTTATTACTATCAGGAGCGACTACTGTCTCGTTGGGTTTGATAGAAAACACCGCTTCCATAAAGGAATCATCCACGGGTTGCAAAAGCTCGACGTTGCTTAGTTGGAGCCGACTTTCCATTCGTGCAAACATTGGATTGAACCACGTAAAAGGGGCTGGTTCTTTAATCTGGATTTTTTCCTCTGGCGTGGCGAGGGAATCTGTGAGTGTCGATGAACCGACTTTCGACGCTATTTCACGGGCACGCGCTTCGGCTAATTTGAATGCTTGTTGCTTGTTCCAGACTTCAACGATCTGATCTCGCACGCCGTCAACAGTCGGAGTCATTGGCTGTGTCTCTTCGATTTTCCAGGATAGATACCGTTTGTCGCCACCCGTAAAACCACGCGAGATGACGGGAGTATGCAGCTCACCCAGTCCTGACGACGCATTGACCAACTCTACGAAGGAGAAAGGTCTTTGGCCCTGCATTACGAACGAAGTACCAATCGGCATGACTTGTAACGAATCCTGATCAACTAGACCGGTGGTTCCGTATTCAAAGCCCAATTCTTTTCCAAGCTTAGCGAGATCAAGCGGATTTGGAGCTTTGGCGGTTTTGACTTTTTGAGCGATGGCTTCCCGATAGACTCGCAGCTCGGATTGGTAGATGCTCATCGGACCGACTATTTGTTCAATACGATTTTCTATTTCTTGGGTTGCAGGACCGGTCGCTTGTTCGCGAGCGATTTGCTCCCTCACTTCTTCGAATGTCTTGGTCCGCATTGGAGTGGTGTCCGCGACCTCTCCGATTTGAAGAGATTCCCCCGTTTGTGGAAACGTGGGCAAGCTAGGTGCTGTTTCGGTTGGCTTAGGGTCAGCGGGTTCAGTCTGAACAGCGGGTTCAGTCTGCACAGCGACGGCTGGTTTTTCTTCTTGAAACGAGACCAACTTAAAGTTCGAGTTTTTGCGGGGCATCAAAGCATTTTCTTTTGGGTCGACCAATGCTGGAGGAACAACCGGTGCCCCGTCGGGTGAGACGGGAGTTGCATCCGACTCGGCTTTTGGAACAACGGGGTCCTGAGGCGATCCTGGCGTGGGTGATTCAGGCACTTCTTGAGCTACGGGAACTCGAAACTGCTTTTCTTTGACACGACGGTCGTATTCCGCTCGCAACGTTTCCTCTGGCACCAATTTTATTTGTTCGGTGACGATTTTATCAAAATCGATAGAGAGGAATTCGAAATTCGATGTCTTGGTTCTCATAAAGGCTGGTTGTGTTGCGACAGTGCGGCGCGATCGGGTAATTTCCTTTCCTTCTTTATAGATCTCTTGGACTTCTTTCTCGGATGGCTTGCCTTTCACCTGCGACTCGAATTCGTTGACAAATACTGGAAACGCTTGGATTTTTGCGGCTTGATTGAATTTAAGAAAAACCTGCCAGTTCTTGCTCGGCGTGGTTAGAGCGGGGCGACCAAGCGTTCGCGATTCGCGTCGACTTTCGAATCGCAAGCCGGTTCCAGCCAATCGAAGGACTTCATTTTTGGCCAACTCCTCTCGCATCAAGCGATTGAAATCGAACAGGTTCATTTTTCCGTTGGTTGCGACCTTGAGCGTCGTTTTGATTTGCTCGCCGTCGAGCCTTCCATCCACAAAGCGTTTCAGAAACATTTTTACGGACTCGTCGTCGAAGTGGATTCCCATTCGGCCTGC
>JAYVBW010000416.1:0-12364 GCA_043750255.1 Pirellula sp. | reverse complement strand
CGCTCTTACCGAAACCCAGATGAGATCGCAGGAGATCTTGGAATGCCGATCATTGGTCACCTGCCTATAGTATCCCTTTCTCGCGCCGATCGAATCGATGAAAAAGTGGATAGCTCGATTGTTACACTCCATAAGAATCGTTCGTCCCTCGCCGAAGCGTTCCGAGGAATTCGAACCGCTGTTTTCTTTGGTTGCCAACAGGGGAATATCAAAGTCATTCAGGTCACCAGTCCTGTTCCTGGTGACGGAAAATCGACTGTCGCTTCAAACATTGCGGTTTCCATTGCTCAATCGGGGCGACGCGTTTGCATCATCGACTGCGATTTCCGTCGTCCTCGTATCGCTAAAATTTTCGGCATGAAAGAGGACGTAGGCTTGGTCCAAGTCATCGGTGGCAAAGTTGAATTAAAGGATGCGATACAGGAGACGTCCATTGAGAACTTGTCTGCGGTGACTTGCGGTCGGCGTCCGGGGAACCCTTCTGAATTGCTATCCAGTGAACGGTTTGCTGACACGCTGGCTTCGCTCAGAGAGCAATTTGATTTCGTCATCGTAGATACACCCCCGATACTGGTGGTTAGCGATCCTGCTAATGTCGCAAGTCTGGTTGACGCAGTTCTATTAACCGTACGTTTGCGACGCAACCTAAAACCCATTGCAACGCGCGCCGCACAAATGTTGCATTCTATCAACGCCAATATGCTTGGTGTTGTTGTCAATGGAATCGGAGTAGGGGGCAACGGATACGGATATGGTGGATATCGTTACGACAACTACAGTGGCGGCAGCTCCGGTGGATACGGCAAGAGCGGTTACGGTGGTTATGGTTACGGCTCAACCTATCAATACGGGGGCTACTACGGTGGGACCATGGTTGGTCGCGACTATTACGATGACCAGGTGCCAAAACCCGTTGCCAAGAAAAGCAAAGTCAATTCCTAGTTCGTCCTCGAATGAACTGTCGTGACTAAAGTTTGCGTTATCAATGTTGTGGGACTCACGCCGGAACTGTTAGAGTACGCGCCTAACATCAGACAAATTGGTTCCGCTACTCCTTGGACGGCACCTTACCCGGCCGTGACCTGCACCGCGCAAGCGACCATGCTGACTGGCCTTGCTCCAAGAGAGCATGGAATTGTTGGCAACGGTTGGTATTTTCGCGACACCGCCGAAATTCGATTCTGGCAACAGTCCAACAGCCTCATTCAACACAACGGGCTTGTTTACGATGGTGTCGAGACCGCCAAACTCTTTTGGTGGTTCAATCAACATGCACCCGTGCGTTGGAGCGTCACTCCAAAACCCTATTACGGTTGCGACGGTTCTAAAGTCTTTGATGTTCTCGATAAAACCGAGTGCAATTTAACCGATCACCTTGGACCATTTCCATTCTTCTCTTTTTGGGGACCCAACGCAGGCTTACCAGCGTCGGAATGGATCGCAAAGGCGACAGCCTTGGTTCTACAAAAAAACGCACCTGAACTCTCACTGACTTACCTTCCTCATCTCGACTACGATTTTCAACGATATACCGCACCGGACCCGAAACGCGTCGAAGAAGTGGATCGTTGCGCGGCAATCGTTATTGATGCAGCGCAATCCATTGGCGCGACACCGATTGTCGTTTCCGAGTATGGCTTAGTACCTGTCCACAAGTCCGTTTCGATCAATCGAGCGCTGCGGCAGGCGGGTTGGCTGGCCGTGCGCAACGGTCCATTCGGCGAAATCCTATTGCCTGGTGATTCCGAAGCCTTTGCTGTCGTCGATCATCAAGTCGCGCATCTATACGTCCGGGATCCTCGCATGTTGGAAGAAGTGCGAAGTCTAGTACAGTCTTTAGACGGAGTTGCTTCCGTAGTGCATCCCAGTCAGCTTGAACTCGATCATCCTCGAAGTGGTGAATGGATTGTACTCGCAGATGAGGACGCTTGGTTTAACTACTACTATTGGCTCGACGATGCCTTGGCTCCTGACTTTGCTCGCACTGTCGATATCCATCGAAAACCTGGTTACGATCCGGTCGAGCTTTTCATGACTTCCAAGATTCGAGCAATGGCTCGACTCGCTCAGAAGAAGCTAGGCTTCAGATACAAGATGGACGTGATTCCATTGGATGCTCGCTTAGTTAGGGGAAGTCATGGATTGAGACCCGCTGCTCAAAAAGGCCCGTTGATTATTGGTCCTGGGGCACCCGCCGACATGCTCCTATTCAAGGACTACATACAAAGTCTTCTCGGGCGATAGACGCTGCGGAGGCATGGCGATCGAATGAGGGGAATGTGCAACTAGTCCGGCTGAGGACAGCCGGACCTTGTGAGCACCGCCTGGCCTACGCGAACAGTTCTGCTATGGGTTGACCACGATCGGTAATCGGTACTGGACGGTCGCCGTCGTAGAGTTCCTCATTCGGGTCAATTCCCAATGCATGATGGATCGTAGCATGAAAATCCGGAATCGAGACCGGACGCGATTCGATCTTGCGACCTAACTCGTCGGTCACCCCAATCGCTTGACCAAGCTTCAAGCCACCGCCAGCTAACAGACCACTGAATGCAGCCCCTTGATGACCACGCCCGCCACGGCCATCAAACTCGGGCGGTCGGCCAAACTCCGTTGCGACCACTACCAAGGTTCGATCAAGCCGATTTCTGGCTTCGAGATCGCGCAACAAAGCTGCTATCGCTTGATCCAGTTGATCGATCAGCACATGCTGCTGAAGCTGGCCTTCGTTGTGAGTATCCCACCCGGTTCCGTTAATGAAATTCAAATTGAAGGAGACCTCTACAAATCGAACTCCCGATTCGACTAACCGTCTAGCAAGTAAGCAACGTTGACCAAACTCGCTACCGTATTCTTGCCGCAAAGCGTCCGGTTCCGACTTGAGATTGAACACGCTCATGAAATTCGGACCCGTTAGCTTCGATCCGGCATCCGAGGCTGCAACGTAGTCTTGAACGCGTTCGTCATCGGTATGTTTTTCAGCGTATTCTTTACGAAGCTTTCCCACCAACGCGTTGCGTCGATCGAATCGATCGCTGGACAATCCGGTTGGGCGACGCAAACCTGCCGGGCCTAGCTCGGTATCAGTCAAGTAGACATAGCTATGCTTGGCCCCTAAAAAGCCGGGCCCACGCGAAGCGCTAGGATAGCCCGCCACCACATAGGCGGGCACTCCGTCCCCGTTTGCTCCTAACTCATGCGAGACGATTGAACCGATAGACGGATATACGGTCGAGTCGGCAGGTGGTCGCCCGGTATGAACTCGATTGGTGGCCGCCGCATGTTCATCGACTACGTTGTGATTGAGTGTTCGAACCACTGCACATCGATCAAGCAATTTGGCAGTTCGGGAAAGATGTTCGCAAAGTTGCACTCCGTGAATGGCTGTGTCCACCGCAGCATAATACGATCCCGGATCCTGACGACCACTGCTAACTCGCTTCGGATCAAACGTATCGACATGGCATGCGCCGCCTCCTAGCCACAAAAAGATACAGCTATCTGCCGACGCAGCACGTGGCTTATTCTTAAAGGGACCTACCCCCAAAGCAGGCCCCTCGGAGTTCGCTTCAATGCAGCCCAAAGCCGCCGCACTGCCCATCCACTTTAGGTATTCTCGTCGTTTCATTATAGTTCTTTGCAAAATGTGGCCGATCGCTCCGCGATCGTTGGGCTTCTACGAGCGATCACGGAACGATCGCGGAGCGATCGCGGAGCGATCGTCGACTATGGTACAAACATGAATTCAGGACTGTTGATCAGCGCCCACGAAGCGTCTTCCATCCGCTCACGCCAATCCGTCTCCAACCATTGAGTTGGAAGGTCACCTCGAAGAACCTCTTGTTCGAGTAATAACTTGATTCGAGTCGCTTCAGGCACCAAGTGATTGGCCCATGAAACCGCATTGCGTTTGTAGGATTGCAAAGCACTGGAGGGAACGAACCTGTTCAGCTTTCGAGACTCGAAACCCGGTTGTAAAAGAGCTTCATAATCCGCTCGTTCCGCAGCATTTGGCAAACGGCCAAGTATGGAATAAAACATGTGATCCACCAACTCCGACACGGACGGTGCACTCCAAGCCATTTCGGTGAATCGACTGTCATCGGACAACCGCGCTAATTTGGTCGCCGACAGTCCATTGCCGAGAATCAGCGACTGGAGTGGACTGGCCGACTCATCTCGCAGAGTCAGCGGAGTTGGTCTGGAGTCTCGCCATCCAAGCGACATCATCAAGTCGCATACCTGCTGCACTGCTGGCAGCATCAGTGCTGGCCGATCGCGGTCCGTTGAGGTCGAAGCCAATTGCCACGCCCGAGTTGGAAAACCTAAATGCAAAAACTGTTCGGGGGGACGGCGGCCCTCAGGGTCGAGCGACATGGGCTCAACATCCAACGGCTTGCCCGCAACAGCGTACAACGAGTCAATCGTTTGCTCCGCCGTCAGCCTTCGTCTGGCCGGACCGTATGCTAGTCGCTTGTCTCTTTTACAGGCATCCAGCTCTTTCTGAGGCAGTGGGCGCGCCTGATAGATTTGCGAATTGAAAATCAAACGAGCTGCATGTTTCAAATCGTATCCACTTAGTACAAATTCACGTTCGAGCAGATCCAGCAGTTTTGGATCGAGTGTTTCGGCTGCATCCCAATTGTCTATCGGATCGACTATCGCCCAACCCACATAGCGATGCCAAAGGCGATTCATGATGACACGAGGAAAACGATTATTCGAGGGGGAGGTAACGATCGCCGCGAATCGCTCACGCGAATCCTGCTGGTTCCGAAGAGAGTCTGGAGGCAAATCGATCTTTGGAAAGGATGCGAGATGCCAGTCCGGCGCGAGCTTGTCGCCCGTCTTGAGAGAGATGGTAATCAGCGGCTTACGTCCACCAGGATTCAGTGGTACTGTGCTCGAACTCGGCAAAGACACTGTTTCGCGTTGAAGCATAGCGGCCAAGGAAAACAGCTCCTCTTGCTTGAACGGACTATTAGGTGAATCGTGGCAGCGGGCACACGACATTTCCATACCGAGGAACGCTTTGGTCAAGATCTGAGCCTTGGCGGCCATCGGAGAATCGTTTTGTGAAGCCATTGCAAATCCACCCGGACCGCCAAAAAACTTGCTCCCCTCCATGAGACAAAGTTCCGTGGCAAATCGATCGAACGGCTTGTTGTCTAAGAAGGACTCGTGGATCCAAAAACGGAAAGGACCCGTGTTGTTCTGTTCGGGTTTGACGATACCAGGGTTTTCCGCCAAAACATCCTGCCAGTAACCAACCCAATGGTCTGCCCACCGATCGTCAGCAAGAAGTTGGTCGATTTTTTTTTCGCGTTTGTCAAGTGAGCTATCCGCGACGAACGAAACTATCTCGTCGCGTGGTGGAACAATACCGATCGAATCAAGAGTGATTCGACGCAAAAAAGCATAGTCGTCGATATCCGTGATCGCATCGGCATCCCGACCTGACGATTCAACGCAAACTTGATCAATCGTTCGTCCGATCGCCGCATCCCCATTCAAAAACTTCTCTTTCGCAATCTTGTGTCGTTTTTCCCAATACTTCTGTTCGTTCCTGCTAGCCTCCCATCGCAGTCGTTGGTTCAAGCTTTGCATGCGACTCGTTTCTTCTACCAAGAATTCCTTCCAATGCGACTCGGTTGGGATCCAGGGCTCGATTGCGTCCGGCGTTAGCACATGAAAATCGCCATCTTCCGCCGCAATAGCCACGCTCAGATAGCCGATCTCGGGACGAATGGCCCGCCCGCCCGCGATGGCATCCAAGCGAAACACGTGCAACCCTTCCTCAAGCTCAACTTCGATAACATCCTCTCGATGCCCTTGTGTGATCGCAACCAAATTGGGTCGAGGCGGTTGCGATAGGACAGGCACCTCTTCATGTCCATCGCCATTGGTCGACAAAAAACTCTGCGATGCAATTTGCTTTCCATCGATCCAAAGTCGAGTCGCGTTCTTCGATCGCAAGAGGATCGAAAACTTGCCCGCAGGAAGCGATCGTTTCAGATACGACTGCGTCAAAATCGGAAGTTGTCGATCTTCGACAACTCCACGCTCGTTGTACTTATTTGGTAGCTGGCTTATGGCCATGAAAGGCAAATCGAATTCGAGCGAAGGTTTTTCGAGCGTAAATCCCCAAGTGCGATCCATCAGTCCATCAAAAAGCTTCACTACGACACGATCGTCCGGAAGATCTTCGGCCGCGATCCAAGTGTTTGTGGGTGTGGCATCACTGCGATAACGATTTGCGATTTGCTCGGCGGTCAACGCCTTGCGATAGATGGCAATTTCATCAAGCCAACCTTGGAAAGCCGCCGTATGGTTCGGTTGTCCGGAGCCGATCCAAAGTTGATCATTGTCGACGAAAGGAGGGTCAATGGTATCGCCCTCCATATCCCATGAACCGTCAACGGCTTGGCCATCGATATACGCTCGCAAGCTTCCTAACGTTCCAAATGAATAGGTAACGACTATATGGTGCCAACCGCTCTCGACGGGGAAGCCAATACTGCTAGTCCAGCGATGGAATTTCGGTGCAGCATTGGGTTTTTCCTTGATAGCTAACTCGCCGTCAACATTGCGACTTCGAAATAAAAAGTTAACCAAGGCAACTTGGTTTACACCTTGAATCCGGAGCGCATAATTAAGATTCTCCTTTTCGAAGCCAGCATTGCCTGTACGGCCTTTGCTGATGACCGACATATATTGATTATTTCCGATAGCGCGAGGAAAGACCCATGCCTCCAAAGTGATCGAATCTCCTGTATCGAAATCAAGCGGGCTTTTTTCGCCAGGGTCGTTGACTTGCAAGCAATCCTTGCCACCCGGAAAATCCCCCGCCATGTTATTCTGGTCGAACAGCGGGTACGCTTTCGGTCGCGGTCCCTGCTGTGCCATAACAACTTTACCAAACAGTTTTGCGGGTAGTTCGGCGCCTGCTTTCGATGGAATCGACTTAGCTGACTTGGGCACGGAAAGATCCCAGTAACCGACGGGTTGATCGCGAAGCACAATTTCTGAGTAAGTGCCAGGACTTTCCTGCGCAGCGATCCGAAGGCCGTTGGCATGGGCCAGGACAATGGACAAGAGCAAGTAAAAGGAGAATCGCTGTGGCATAGCGGACTCAAGTGGAGGTGGGTAATGGGTCAACAGGGGAGATTACGCATCGAATGCCTTTTTGAGGAACCATCGATTATACCCGAACGAGCGTCCGATGCCTGCGCAGAAATAATATGGATTAGTCAGTTTGTAGGCTAAGGCGAAATGCAGCTGACTTTGGTAGCGGTACGGCGCGAGCCGTCCGGTGTTGTGCGAGAAAACTCGTGAAAAACCGGGTGGCTTCTGCCACTCCGCTACAAGAAATGGCGCCTCCGGCGTCAAAGTGAGTACCATTGGACACTTACCAATGATTATTTGACGCTATTTGCTTGGCGCTACCCATATCGGATCAAAATCCTCATGCGGATCTGCAAGCTCCTGGACAGCCCGGACTAACATCATGAGCGATGGCCCATCCTTGGGGTATCTTTTGGCGAGATCACTAAAGGCTTGAGCTGCTTCACGATGCTCTCCGATTTCATAACTGTGCAAAGCCTTCTCGTAATCTCGCCAAAGGACTTCCTGTGAACCTTCATTGTTCGATCCCAGTTCATACAGCGTCACACTTCCTTGGATACCGACAACTCTAGCTTGACAAAGTCGTCTCTTAGGAAAGGATGGCGGAAGACGCCGTGCGGTTTCTTCGTTCATCAAGGTTTGTACTCGCCAATGTTTTGTCAGCCCTTGGATTCGACTCCCAAGATTGACAGTGCTCCCCATCGGTCCATACTTGAACTTTTGCTTTGAACCAATATTTCCAACGTGTGCGGCGCCTGTGCAGAGCCCAATTCCGAACGCAAACCCTTCGGGAATGGTTTCTTTCCATTGATCTGACAATTCGACCGACAATGCCATCATATGACTAGCTGCCGATGCAGCGTGGACGGCATGGTTAGGCATCTCATCAGGTGCTCCCCACATGGCGAACATTTCATCACCCACATAATCTACCAAGACTCCGTCGAGGTTTTGCACGTGACTAGATAAAGCGGTCAGCGTGTTTTGAATCCAAGCCATCGCATTGGCTGGACCGATTCGTTCGGTGATCCGACTAAATCCTCGAATATCACAAAACAAAACCGTCACCTCGCAATCTTCCCCATCCAATAGTTTTGGGTTTCTGCGAATCGCATCAATGACTTTCGAGGAGAAAAATTGTTGGTAGGTCGTGACCAGAGATTCCCGTTTCGTTTTGGCAATTCCCGTCGCAATTGCGGTAGCAAGAATCTCAATCAAAGTTTCCTCGATGGGAGTGACCTTTTCTCTTCCACTTCCAATTTCCGATGCTCGATCGGCATACAGAATTCCTAATACTTCACCTTCTTCATCGAGTATCGGACAAGCAACTGCGGTAACCATCTTTCTCAGACTGACTTGATTCAAGTCGAGAGCATCGTCAGGAAAAACAACCATCTCTCGGGTTTTTAGAGCTGCCTCGAGCATGGTGTAGGAAGGTGCACGTTGGGATGCTTCTGATTTGGATTCTTTGCAGAAAGTTCGATCGGGCGACCTTTCCCATTTTTTCTCTTGCCATAAGATGACTTCCGCTCGATCCACATCGATAAGTCGTGTTACCGCTTCCGCGATCCCTCTATAAAACTCGACCGAAGTTGCCGGCTTTTGAGCAGTTAGTACAACGAAATCGAGAATTTCGAGGAATGCGGAGGCCTCGACTGGAACCAAATGCGAACGATTGTCTAAAGTGAACGAGAGAATCGATTGTTCTATTTTGTTTTCGCCGATCCCTAAGCTTGCACGCGGCGTGTTGTAATGGAGCGGTTCTACATTCTCATTGGGTATTCTCAACTTTGCGCGAATTCCTGTCACTTCGCCTTCCGCCGGGCGTCGTTCTGACGCTGGAATGGTTGATTCAATGATGGCCAAAGTAAAGCCGTCTGGAAGAATCAAGGTCAAAGGGATACCAACTGTTTTCGATTGATTGGCTTCGACTGTGCCAATTCCGGATACAGAAAAAGGTACTGCTTGGTGGATATTGGAAATACGAACTTGGTTGCCAGCCAGAAGGTGTAGTAAAACGAGCGATCTAGGGAAGGTTGGGCAATCGATATCCGCAGCAACTATCTTCTTGCACGATGCGTCGATCACGACCACGCTCGGAGCCGTTGGTTCTGACTTGTCTCGCCGACCAATTTGGAGTCTGTTTTCGAGGCGACAGGAAATGAGTTGACGCCCATCCCGATATAGTATCGCATTCAAAATGGGTTTGAAACTTTTCTGTAAATCTTCCATTTTGATATCTACTTTGGCTAACTACGTGGCGAGGACTTATCATTAATTCTGGTCAATCAACGGGCTATTGCTCTGTTGAAGGACATGTTATTCGATGAGTAGCACTAGTCGCTAGCTGGGAATTGTCATTCTCGCATATCAGTATTGGCTGAAAGCGGACTGGAGTTCATACTGACGAGGAAAGTGATCCAGTTACCTTGTTCTTGGAGATTTGTATGAGTGCCGACCGCAGTTTGTTATTGGGAGTCCTTGCCCTGCAGAACAACTTTGTCGATCGACACCAATTGGTTTCGGCGTTTGACCGTTGGGTTAGCGACAAGAAAAAGTCGCTGGCGGACGTGCTTGTCCAGATGAAAGCCATCACTCGGGAGGAAAAAGCGCTCATCGAAGCGTTGGTAGACCGTCATATTTCGAAGAATGGAGGAGATGCACAAGCGAGCTTGGCGGCCATTAGTTCGGCGGGCTCGATCGTATCGGATTTAAAGCCCGTTTTCGACAATGAATTGCAAGTGAGCTTAGGGCACTTGGCTCGTTCGCCGCGGCCTTCGTCATCGAATGTTTCAGATCCAATGGCAACAATGCTTCCTAGTGTCGGTGCAAGCGGCGCGGGGAGTTCACGATTTCGTGTGCTGCGTCCCCATGCGCGTGGCGGGCTAGGCGAAGTATTCGTTGCGTCGGATGAAGAACTGCATCGGACGGTCGCTCTCAAGCAAATTCGAGATCCGCATGCTGATAATCCAGAGAGCCGCGCACGATTTATCGTGGAGGCTGAGATTACTGGCGCGTTGGAGCATCCCGGGATTGTCCCTATCTATGGATTAGGGAATTATGCAGACGGTAGGCCCTATTATGCGATGCGTTTCATACGCGGTGACAGTTTGAAGGACGCCCTGGAAAGCTATCACGCGGCCCGCAAGTTAGGTCGGTCCGACGGCGATGCTTTGAAATTGCGAGGACTAATGGGAAGGTTTATCGATGTTTGTGACGCGATTGAGTATGCGCATTGTCGTGGAATTCTGCATCGCGACTTAAAGCCGGGCAACATCATGCTCGGACGATTTGGCGAAACGTTGGTTGTGGACTGGGGACTCGCTCGCACTTTGGATTCACCTGATCTTGAATCAACAATCACAGATGAAGGCTTAGTGCATCCAACGATTGGTACCGGTACAGAAAAGACGCTCATGGGATCAGCTGTGGGTACGCCGCAATATATGAGTCCAGAGCAAGCTGCCGGGCGTTTGGATATCCTAGGACCACGCAGCGACGTGTACAGCTTGGGAGCAACCTTGTTTTGCGTACTCACAGGGGAACCACCTGTCGATGGTGAAAACATCGGTGAAATCCTACAGAAAGTGCAACGGGGGGACATCAAGTCTCTGCGCGAACTAAATCCATCGTTGGATAAACGCCTCAGGGCCATTTGTCTCAAGGCATTAGCAGTTGATCCAGCCAATCGTTATGGGCGGGCGGCGGAACTCGCAGCGGATATTCAATGTTGGCTAGCCGATGAGCCGATTACGGCACTGCCGGAAAGTAGGTTGACCAGGGTTGGACGATGGACGCGTCGGAATCAAGGTCTGGTGACGTCGATAGCTGCCGCAGCTGCCCTTACGATTGTCCTGTTGAGTTTTGGTCTTTGGTTGATCTCGGCTGCACACCAACGGGAAGCTTTGGCGCACCAACAAGCGGAAGGATCGTTTCGAACTGCTAGGAAAACGGTTGACCGGTACTTTACGCTAGTGGCTGAGGATACACTTCTTAATCAACCTGGGTTACAGCCGCTGCGACGAGAGCTTTTAACCGATGCTCTCAGTTACTATCAAGCGTTCCTCGAAGAGCACAGCCATGATCTAAGTTTAAAGGAGGACTTAGCACAAGCCTCGCAGAACTTAGGACGCATTCAAGAAGAGTTAGGTGAATTTGATAAAGCTTTAGCATTCTATGAGAAAGCTGCCGTGGCTCATCGCGATGCGATTGCGTCTACCAAAGGTAATCTCAAGGCGACAGAGGCATTGAGCGATACACTGACCGCTGCGGGGCGCGTGCAACAGAAACTTCAAGCGTTTGACAAAAGTGCTAAATTCAATTCGGAGGCCACGCAGCTCCGCGAATCATTGGCTCGCACCGATGGGGAAAACGTAGAATATCAAAGAAAACTTGCAAATAGTTATATGAATGCCGGTTTGCTGAACTTAAGACAAGGACAGCTTGACAAGGCCTCGCAATCTATGCAGCGGGCACAAGCCATTCGCACTCCCTGGAAGGACAATGTTACGGCCCGGCTACTGCGACGAGATTTTGCGAAAGGGTATTACAATCTTGGCTTGGTAGCCGCAGAACGTCATGATGCCGACGCTGCGAAACAAGCGTTTGAGCAAGCGGCCTCGATCCTCGAAAATTTAGTGACGCAACAACCGCTGGACCTCGAACAGAAGTGGCTGCTGGCGACTTGCTTTCGCTTGATCGGCGATTCCGTCGCAGGTGGCGATGACCCAACACTTTCGCTTCCATCTTACCAGCGTGCCCTGACACTATTCCTCTCGCTAGCCAATCGCAATCCCGAGGTGTTCGAATATCAATCAGCACTCGCCGGAGTGTACATGAATCTGGCAAATGTCCAGAAGGAAAACGCTCGCAAAGCGGCTTGGGAATCCTTGACCGTTGCGATCGAGTTGCTAGACAAACTTACTGATTCCCAAGCCACCCCAGCTCAACAACGCGATTTAGCCATTGCGCTGCGAACACGGGCCGAAGTGACCGAGTCCGATGGTGAGGCCAACGCGCGCCAGGATCTAGAAAAGTCGGTTCGGATTCTTGAAGAGCTAGTCGCTGCTCATGCTGATCGACCGGAATACGCCCAAGAATTGGAGCATTCTCAAACCGTACTCCGAGAACGACGGGTCAATTAGCATCGTGCGATCTTTTATTGTCGCCTTTCGCTCCGCGAAAGAATGGAAAAACGCTACTTTCGCCGAGCGAAAGGCGACACTTGTTTTCCGCACGA
>JAYVBW010000415.1:0-5248 GCA_043750255.1 Pirellula sp. | reverse complement strand
ATCTATCTGCATATGACCGGATCGCCTCCCAACCTTGATCTGTTCGACTACAAACCCAAGCTGATTGAACTCAATGGCCAAGATGCTCCCGACTCGGTTCTTAAAGGCAAAGAGTTTGCCTTCACCAAGGGGATACCAAAGCTTCTTGGGACATCGCATAAATTTATTGCATCAGGCAATTCTGGAGTGCTACTCTCGGATTGTTTGCCGCATTTGCAGGGTGTCGCAGACCATCTTTGCCTTGTACACAGCATGCACACCGACCAGTTCAATCACGCTCCTGCCGAGTTGTTGGTTTATACAGGTTCGCCGCGCAGTGGTCGTCCTTCGTTTGGCTCGTGGGTTTCGTACGGACTTGGCAGCGAAAACGAGAATTTGCCCGCGTTCGTTGTGCTGATTAGCAGTGGCGTTCAGCCGAACGGCGGCAGAAGTTCATTCGGCAGCGGCTTTTTGCCCAGCGTGTTTCAGGGTGTTCAATGTCGCTCGCAAGGCGATCCCGTTTTATTTGCCTCCGATCCGGCTGGCATGGATCGCAAATTGAGGCGCAAGACCTTGGATACGCTCAGCCAACTCAACGCTATACAAGCCGAAGAGCTTGGCCATCCAGAAACACAGACACGCATTTCGCAATACGAACTTGCCTATCGCATGCAGACGAGTGTCCCTGAAGTCATGGATATTTCCAAAGAGACTCAGGAGACACTTGACGCATACGGTGCAAAGGTTGGTGCTGCCAGCTTGGCCAACAACTGCTTGCTTGCCAGGCGACTCATCGAGTCCGGAGTTCGATTTGTGCAACTGTTTGACTGGGGCTGGGATTTTCACGGGACGGGTCCAGCCGAAGATATTCGCGATGGCCTGACCAAGAAATGCGAGACCATGGATAGACCTGTCGCTGCCTTGATCAAGGATTTAGAACAACGCGGGCTACTGGAAGATACACTCGTGATTTGGGGCGGCGAGTTTGGTCGAACTCCGTTCCGCGAAGGACGAACCGCCGTAGGAGCTCAACTTGGTCGCGATCACTATCCAGACTGCTTCACCATGTTCATGGCAGGCGGAGGTGCAAAGGGAGGCTTCGACTATGGCAGCACCGATGAACTTGGTTTTTCAATCGTAGATAAACCGGTGCATGTGCATGATTTGCAAGCGACTTGGTTGCACCTGTTAGGATTCGATCACACCAAGCTTACCTACCGTTTTCAAGGACGCGACTATCGACTCACGGATGTCCACGGCAACGTCGTCCATGATTTGCTTGCATAAGCCGCTTGTGGGTCAGCGGCTCCGCCCGCTGACCTCTTCGTTCCCTGCGAACGGAGTCGCAGGGCCACAATCCATTCGGCAGACTATCTACGGCGTTTTGCGCGAGCGCTGATCTTGCGACGCATCGGGTTCAAGCTTCGCTTTTTCACATCGACCGAGGAGGCAATTTTCGTCGTTGACGCCTCGTCGGAATCTTGCAGCAACAAAGGCGTAGACACCTTTTTTGTGATACCGAAATCCTGTGCTAACGGATCGGCAATCAAGAGCCGATTGATCCGCTGTTCGATTTCGGTCAACAAGTCCCCTTGGCCTTTAAAAATAAAAGTGAACGCAATTCCATCGCGTCCCATGCGTCCTGTGCGTCCGACGCGGTGAACGTAGTCGTCCACTTCGTCAGGCAGATCATAGTTGATGATGTGGGAAATCGTAGTCACATCGATGCCTCGGCCAACGACATCGGTCGCGACAAGAATTTGGATGGCACCGCTTCGCAGCGATTTGAAAACCGAATCGCGTTGCGTTTGGTTCATGTTTCCATGAATCGTGCTGAGCCGCATATTCGACAGTTCAGGGATTCTGTGAATTACTTTTTCGAGCTGGTTATGTAGTTTGGCCGTCCCGAGTTTAGTTCGGCAAAAGATAATCGTTTGCGGTGGTTTTTCTCGAGTCAGCAACTGGACAAGGACGTCAAATTTGCGCTCAGGCGAGACGGTAAGGTAACGCTGTTCGATAGTGTCAACGGAAACGTCCTTTTGAGAACAGTCGACGTGGACAGGTTCGAAGAGATATTTCTGCGCAAGTCGTTTTACCTCTTCGTCCAGGGTAGCGCTCAAGAGGAGTGTCTGACGATTTTCAGGGCAACGTCGCAAGATACGTTCTATATCGGGTCGAAAGCCGATATCGAGCATTCGGTCGGCTTCATCCAGCACGACACACCAAATATTATTCAGTTTGAGTGACCCTCGATTGATATGGTCGATGACTCGGCCCGGTGTTCCGACGACAACTTGGACAGCGCCCTCGAACGCTTTTAGTTGTTTGGTCATGTGCTTGCCGCCGGCAACCTCTAAGATTTCGGTGGGGCAGCCATACGCGAGCTTGACGAATTCTCCGTGGACTTGAGCGGCGAGCTCGCGGGTTGGTACCAAAACCAGGGCTTGGGGGTAGCGAGACGCCCGTAAAGGGTCGAGTTGTTCAAGAATTGGGATGGCGAAAGATGCCGTTTTTCCGGTGCCCGTTCTCGCCTGGCCGATTACATCGTAGCCTTCCAGAGCCCATGGAATGACGCTAGCTTGGATGGGGCTCGGTTTTTCGTAGCCGAGTCGTTCTATGGCTCGCTGCGTGATCTTGGAGAGATGCAGGTCGTCGAATGTTTTTGGCGTTTTCGTTTCCATGGTCCGGTCGATGGATGGTGTTCAGGCCAAGTGCAAGCCGTGGCCATCTCTTTCGTTCTCGATTAAACGGGCATTCTACGATACAGTTTGCTGGCTGATTAGTTCAAAATCCCCTAACGCACTTATTTGTTTCATGGATACCATCCCGTTTCATCTCCCAAACGCCGCCTATGCCTGGTCCGACCTCTCAGAAGCCATTTTGGAGGCAGGTTTCGATGAATCTGCCTTACCAAGTCGAAACCTGATCGATCAATGGGAAGAGCCAGACGACCCCATTTGGTCGATTCTGAGCGCCAATTGGTTGTGCGAAAACGCGATGTCGATCAAAGAACAGATCGACCGGAGCGGCCGGAACCGAGCCAGGCTCGAGCAATTCCTGATCTGCCTTGTGCGCAATTTTCGCCAAGCAATTGCGACAAAAACCTCGTATTCGGACATGGAACAGCTCCAGCGATTGGTGTTGGTGCAACATGTTGCCGAGCTTTATACCCAGGTGCACGGCTGGGGACTTCAACGGTGCGAAGGGAGTCTTTTGCAAGTTCTGTTCGCAAGCGGACACTCGACTGCGATCCATCTCGGAGTCGAGTTGTTGCTGACAAAGCCGCCTGTCGATTGGGCTGAAGTTTCGCTTTCGTTGGCCCCGCTGATGCAATCGAAGGTTTGGCGAATCGAGGACGTATTTCCCAAACTACTCCAAAGTACAGTCCCTGCGGTACTTGCGCCGGCGCTGGATGTAGCGAACTATGCGGTTCGAAGTCGCAGTCTGGTCGATCACCCGGCCAAAGGGGATTTGGAGACTTTGCTGCGACTGATGGGCGGATTGGTCAACCAGTTGGGGATGCTCGAGGAAAACCCAGCGCAATTCGGTAGTTCGGTCAGCGCCATTCAAAAGATACTCTTCGACTCGATTTCGCTGTGTGTTTCGTTGTGCGACACGCTCGGTTTGGTTGGCAGTCAAGACGCCATCCCAAAGCTAACTCAAGCTACACGACTTAGCCATCGCCGCATTCGGACGGAGGCTGCGTTTGCCCTCGCCAAGTTAGGGGACAAAAAAGGCGAGGAGCTGCTGATCGAGTTGGTAACCGATTTTTCGAGCAGGCAACGCGCGTTAGCATACGCCGAAGAGTTGGGAATCGAAGATCGAATCGAAGAACGATGGACCACGGCTGCGGCATTGGCAGAGTCCCGGCTAGCGAACTGGCTTGCCCAAAACGAGCAGATGGGAATTTCACCGAGTCGGATGGAATTGTTGGATCAACGAACCTTGAGCTGGCCGGGCTTCGAGCAACCACAAGAGTGTTTCCTGTTTCGTTTTGAATACGATCTTCAAGAGTCCATTTACAGCAATGTGGGTTTCTCGGGACCGATGTGCCATACTTTTTCGCAAGATCTTGCCAATATTTCTTTGGACGACACCTACGCAATTTTTGTCGGTTGGGACATCGACCACCCCGATGCATTTGAGGTAGCACCCAATGCTTTAGATGCTCGTATAAAAGAGCGAACGAATCGAATGTTGGAGTCGTTGCCGGATCAGATTGAACTGGTTGAAACTTTACTTTGCGTAAGTTTTTTTGAGCACTTTGGGATTTTAGCCAGGGTTTTGATCAACGAAGAACTCAGAATTGCATTGGTGTCTGAGGACGACAGGGTAACTTGCGAACCGTTTACCACGAAGAATCAAGCGGACCCGATGCTGACGTATTGGCTATGGCGCGGCCGTACGTTTTTTGAAACAGTCTGAAATACGACGCATTCTACGCGCAATGCTGCGTGCATTCGACCCTCGTTACCAAGCTCTAGCTTGGGAACGAGAGTCCCCGAAGCTCTGCTTCGACGCACTGCAGACGCTGGCGGAGCAACACGTCGGTTCCAAGGACTGATGGCTTGTGTCGGTCGAATGCAGAGTCCGAGAAGCAGAGCTTCTAGAGTGTGCGTTACCAAGCCGGAGCTTGGGAACGAGTTGAACGAGTGGGTGTTCGCCGAGGAGCGTCTTATTTTCTTTCGAAATACGCTTCCCTGATTTCCGTTTCGAGTGAAGCCGATTCGGCCATCGCAGACTGGAAACTAGCTTTGCTAAGAGAACAAAGCAGTGTCTCTTCGATCGTATAGACACTCGCGTTTCTGGGCTGGCCCGTCAGCAAAGCAGTTTCACCAAAGAAGTCACCGCTATGCAGCGTAACAACCTCGACCTCAGGTGAACCTCGCTTGACCACTACGGTTCCCTCTCGGATCAAAAAGAACCGGTCGCCAGGATCGTTCTGTCGAATGATTTGTATGCCAGGCGGGAGACTCTCGACTGTCATTTCATCAGCAATCCGGGTCAAGGTCCTAGGTGTTACGCGTTCGAACACACTGCATTTAGCGAGCATTTGCGTAATGATGCCGGCCTCTTTTACTAGAGCATCACTGCGTATTTGGCCATCGACGAGGGTTATGATTCGGTCTGCGACGTCTAAAATTCGATTGTCGTGTGTCACGATCAAGATCGTGGTTTGATTTTCTGTCGCCATGCGTTGAAGCAATTCGACGACGGTACGACCGCTCTGTTCGTCAAGGGCTGCAGTCGGTTCGTCGGCAAGAACAAG
>JAYVBW010000414.1:0-2801 GCA_043750255.1 Pirellula sp. | reverse complement strand
TCGCGTTGTTTCGCTCGGTGAGCACATACCGGCTAATTTTCGGATGAGTCCAACTCTTGCCAAAGCCATCGCCTTGTATGCGGAGCGCCGTAGCCGCATCTCTATTGGGAGGCGAACGGAGCTTGCATCGCATTTAGCTAAACCGCTTTTGAAGCAATTTAACTTCCGCGACGATACGAGCCCGGATCTTCTGCTGTGTGCCCTCTACTACCGCGCGTTTGTATCCAAAGAAGCGTTTTCCGGTGTGAAACGATTTGCTCCGCCACCGTTCAAGGATTCCGCTGTGACTTCCAAAGATGCCGATGCGAACCTGCTTGTGAACTCGATGCCCGCCTCGCTTGAATCACTTCCGCCCATTCTAAAAGCACCGCTATGAGAATTGCAGAACTACTTGAAAAGAGACGGCAAGGCTGGCTTGAGCTGGAACGTATGTGCGATTCCTTTCGATCCGTCAAATATCCGTTTACTAATAAAGGTAGTCTCGTATCACGATTCTCGGCGTTGTATCGCGCCGCGTGTACCGATCTGTCGATGGCGGAACAGTACCAATTACCACCGGCGACCGTGGAATACTTGCATCGACTCGTCGGTCGAGCGCACAGTCAACTGTATCGTTCAAGGCAGTTTGCGACCCACAGATGGTTGCACTACATGTCGAAAGTGGCTCCGCAAAGCATTTTTAGAGACCCCTGTGTGAAAGTGGCGTTCGTAGTATTTTTTGGCCTCTTTACGCTCTCAGCGATGCTCGCATGGTCCGAAGGTCGGTTTCCTGGATTTGCGGAGAGAATCCTGGGGGCCGATCAGATCAAAACCTTGGAAACGAACTTCGATAAGCCGTTAGAAAAGAATTTTAATGATTACGTCTTGATGTCCGGGTTTTATATCAAGCACAACACCAGCATTGGACTGCAGTGTTTCGCTTTAGGGCCACTTATTCTGCCGTCGCTTTGCGCATTAGCCTACAACGCTGTTGTCCTCGGCGCATCTTTTGGTTATATGGCTCGCACAGACGTCGAACAAGGCGACGTTTTCTTTCAATTTGTTACCGCCCATGGTGTTTTCGAATTGACCGCCATCGCTCTTTCGGCTGCCTCTGGACTCCGCCTGGGACTTGGGCTCTTTGCAACCGGCGGCTTGCGACGCGTAGATTCGTTCCGCTTGAATGCGGAGCGGGCCTTGCCCATCATTTTGGCCTCGGTCGTTTTGTTTTTTATGGCTGCGTTTACGGAAGGGTTTATCTCCCCTTCACCCCTCCCTTATTTCTTTAAGGCATGTGTGGCCATCCTTAGTTCAGGCCTGCTCATGTACTATTTTGTGGTACTTGGTTATCCACACCCGGATATCGATCGCGAAATAGCCAACAGCGAGGACAATCCATGGCGCGCATTCGGAGTTGACCATGCAGCTCGATAAGACAGCGATCGTAATCTCGCAACGGTCGGCCGTCGAATTGGTCGATTTGAGCCTCTTCGTCATGCGCCGTTACTGGCAGCCCATTACTCTTTTTGCATTTCTTGGGATTCTTCCTTTTGCGATCGCTGATTTCGTTTTGGGTTGGCCGCTAGCTCAGTACGATTCGCTGATGATAGCATCTCGGGACATAAGCGCCACGAGCGTTTATCATTTTCGCTATTTGTGCTTTATCACAGCGTTGATTTTGATTCAATCGCCACTCGCACTGTGCGCCGTCACGTACTTTATTGGTCAAGCAGTATTCATAGAGCGTCCGAGTGCTCGTCAGGTGTTTTCTGCGGTTTGGAAACGCATTGGCTCTATGGTGTTTGTACTTGGGATTCTGCGAATGTCGCTCCTGTCTTTTGTTCCTGCCTGTCTACTGTTTTGGACACCCGTCTTTCGCCCGGAGATAGAGATTCCGCTGTATTTGCTGGGGTTGGGCGGCATGGTTTACTTTGTCCGGGGGGTTCGCCCGTTTGCGTCTGAGATCTTGTTACTGGAACGCTGTCCAGTCCTAAAATCTAATAAACGGTCCGATCAGTTAGCCTATGGACAACGTTCACGATGGCTCCATTCCAGTCTCTACAACGAATTGCTGGGTGTCCATCTGAGTGTGACCGTTGTACAAGTCCTAACTGCCCTTTCGATCTCGCTGAGCATAGTATTTTTGATCGGTGTCTTGACCGGCATTTGGCGATGGGGACTCTGGATGGATCTTTTCCTATATCCGCTAACCATCTGGATCGTCTCGACGTGGGGCGCAGTCATTCGATTCTTGCTGTATATGAATTCTCGGATACGTACCGAAGGGTGGGAAATCGAGTTGCGACTAAAGGCGGAAGCACAACGACTCGAGGAGATGGCGCGATGACCAGATCCTCAATGCTGTGCGCTTTGGTTATGGTTTGGCTCTGCCTTTCCGTCGCCGCATCTTCGCTGCGTGCTTCCAAACCCGAGGCTAGCGCGTACGGCTTAGTGGAGTATGCTTTTTCATCTGGTCAAAGTGACCCTCCCGTAAGAGCCAAGATTGGCGAGCAAGACCGCACCACGATCAATCGATCCAATCACTCCGTTTGGTTCGATTCAGATGATGGAACGGTACGTCCAATCCGCGGAAGCAAATCCATCGACGTAACGGATCGGCATAGTTCTATCGCTGGGCCTGTCCAAACCTCTTCTACCAACTGGTGGGACTCTCTGCGCCAGTCTTTAGGTGATTTTTTCTCTTGGATTTTTCGGGGTTGGCAGATCCTTTTACTCGTTAGCTTGATAAGCCTTTTGTTGGTTGTAGGCTTTATTGTCATGAAGTACGGTGTGAGCTTCCAAGAGCGTGTCAAAAAAATGAC